>JAFDIX010000375.1 GCA_019307805.1 Deltaproteobacteria bacterium
ATCTGATCCAAAGCCCTATTTTTTCGACAATTTTGATAAAGGACCGAAACCCGACTGGAACCCTGTGGACGGCAACTGGACCATGATCAGCGGGGTCTATACCCTTGCTGATATCAAGGATAACTATCTGTACGTCACCATCCTCGAGACCAAGAACTGGGGTGACCTGGTACTGACGGCAGACATACGGCCGGGACAAACGGGCGGCTTTCTCAATGAAGCCATCATCTTCCCTCGAATAACGCCTCCGGTAAAAAAATCCGAGGGCAACCGCACCACAGAAATCGGAGTTGGCGGCATGGGTTTTTTCGTTGATGTCAAATACGGTGGTTTTGTCAAGGCCGGCTGGGGCAAGGTCACCAATGGTGCTTGGTCAGACCCCTTTGAGGTGGTCAAAGTGAAAAAGATCCCCGGTGAAATCATTCATGTCAGGATCCACGTGGAGGGCGACATCTATAGTGCCTATGTGAACGGCACCTTTGTAAGCAGAATTAATGACGACAGTTACCCCTCAGGAATGATTGGTATCGGGCAATGGTATGAGCACTGGTATGTCGAAAACCGGAAGATTGCCTTTGATAATATCTGGGTCGGTCCGCCCCAATACGCCGCCGCAGTTTCTGCATCCAAAAAAACGATCCCCCTCCCCGATAAGGCGATTGAAAAGGAAGACGACAGTGGTGCTGCAAAAAGTGCAGAAAGGGCCGGCGATGCCGCTTCCAGGGCTGAAAAGGCTGCTTTCAGAGCTGAACAGGCTTCCAGAGCCGCCCAGGATGCCGCCCGCCAGGCAGAAGGGAAGGCCAAAAAGGTTGAAGGAATGATTTTATCGAAATGAGGGAGTTAAGAAGGCTCTAAAAACCTCCTTCTAACGCCTTGAGCCTTAATTAAGCCGTACGCCCTGTGCCATTTTCAACTGTTGAGTCTGCTCTCCCAATCAAACCCGGGCCTCGTCACCGCGTGTTCCAAGCGCTGAATGCGCTTCTCTATCCTTTGGTATCTCCGCTTTATGCGATCCGAAGCCCCCCTTGGCGAATGGACGTAGCTATCATAAAACTCCTGGTGATCTTCGCTTTGGATGGGAATCACCGGTTCCGGTTTCATGAGAAGCGCGGCAACGAAATACAGGACAACCGTGGGCCAAAGCCCTGTGAAGATCAATAATATGACCGCAATGGCCCGAATCCAAAAAACCGAGAAATCAAAGTAGTCCGAAATTCCCCTGCACACACCCAGTATGACGCCGTCCCTTGAACGGTACATGCCGCCTCGAAGTATCTTTTCAAACCGTCTCATGGTATTTTGTCCTCTCTTTTACTGTCCAGAATAATGGTCTCCAGGGAATCTATGCGCTGTTCCATTTTTGACAATCCTTCATAGATTTCCTGGATCATTTTGGCCTCTTCAGCCTGGGATTTCTGGCCTGCCCGGGAGACCCCTCCCTTGATTATCTTTATGGCCATGAGGATCGTGCTCCCGATGATGGCCAGTGCCAGGACAACACCTCCGAAAACTGTGGCTACAATCATTACTGCATGCATGTCTCATCTACTCCTGGAAAAAGCCCTGTCCGCACTGTCTACGTCTGGAAACCCTGAATGGGGTGAGACATCGGAGTGGGCAGGAAAATGCATTATACCGGGGTCGTTTTGTCATCTTCCTTTACCACTGAAGATTTGAGGTTTGCAAGCGCCCTTTCAATTTCCTCATCCACCACCAGATCGTCAAATTCGGATTCGAGGCCCGGCTTCCTTCCGTAATTCACCAAATCCGCCTCAGCCTCCATCCTCTCGATTCGATTTTCGAGTTCCTCAAACTTGAATATCGCTTCGGTGCCCTCAATGCGTCGGATCTCTTCCTGGGCCCTTTTCTTCTTGCTGGCATGGATATGCCTCTGCACGAGCATGCGTTGTTTTTCCCGAGCGCTCCCCAGCTTGTCCTCAAGCTGGCGGATATCGCCCTGATACTGCTCTACCAGGGCATTGGATTCCGTGAGCTCCCGTTCAAGGGCATCCGCCCTTTCGCTGAGACGGCGTTTTTCAAGAAGGGCTTCCCTTGCCAGGTCATCCCTGCCTTTGACCACAGCCAGTTCTGCCTTTGCATTCCAATCCTCCTCCCGAGAACGTGCGTTATCCAGTTGCCGCTCTGTTTTCTTCCTGTTTGCCATCACCTGGGCGCAGGATGCCTTGAGCTCGATCAGGGTGTCTTCCATCTCACGAATCATGAGCCGGATCAACTTTTCAGGATCTTCCGCCTTGTCCAGCATGGCATTGATATTAGAACTGACGATATCCCGAAACCGTGTAAATATTCCCATGATGTAACCTCCAGTCTTCAAATTTTGTTTATTTGACGGAGCATGAATTGTGCCAACTCTGAACTGCAAGAAAAATCCATTGTGATTTAAAGACCTTACCAACTTGACAGGCACAATGGCATATGGTAATATACGCTATTATTTGGCTATATAAACCATTGCAAGGTCATTTTTACCATGCAAAAAGAGCCTGATACCCATATTCGCCCTCTTCCAACGGGAGTTCCCGCAGCAAGGCCCGAGGCACTCGGCCATTCAGAAGTATTTCTGGCATTCCAGGAACACCTCTCCCGCGTGGCCCCCATTGACCGCCCCGTGCTTCTCCTCGGCGAAAGGGGTACAGGGAAAGAACTGGCAGCCTCAAGGCTCCATTATCTCTCGGAGAGATGGAATAGCCCTCTGGTTGCCCTCAATTGCTCTGCCCTGAGTCCATCACTGATCGAGGCGGAATTGTTCGGTCATGAAAAGGGAGCATTTACCGGGGCGGCCCAGCGTCGATCAGGACGATTTGAAGCAGCGGATGAAGGCACCCTCTTTTTGGACGAAATCGGTAATATCCCCATGGAAGTCCAGGAAAAAATCCTTCGGGTTGTTGAATACGGTGCCTTTGAAAGAGTGGGGAGCTCTGCAAGCATTGAGGTCAATGTCAGAATAGTCGCCGCGACCAATGCCGACCTGGTGGCTCTTGCGGCCGAGGGGCTCTTTAAACGGGATCTCCTGGATCGCCTCTCCTTCGAGGTGTTCCTATTACCGCCGCTCCGTGAACGACAGGGGGATATCTCCCTATTGGCGAATCATTTCGCAGCACGGATGGCCTTTGAACTCGGTCGGGAGGAGATTCCACGTTTCAGCGACCAAGCCATTATTGCACTGGAACAATATGCCTGGCCGGGAAATGTGCGGGAACTCAAAAATGTGGTAGAGCGGGCAGCGTACAGAACAGACACATCCTTGATTTCAGATATTGTTTTTGATCCATTCCCCGCATCCGGGCATCCCCTTTCTGAAGAGGTGATGCCTGACAATGAAGAAGGCATATCCAGAGAAGGATATCTGGAGAAAATGCCCCTCAAAAAGGCGGTCCGGGAGTTGGAACTCCGTCTTTTGAAAGAGGCGCTGAAGGAGGCCAGGCACCACCAAAGGAAAGCAGCAAAAATTCTTGGGCTCTCTTACCACCAATTTCGCGGACTCTATCGTAAATACGCAAATGATCTGGAATGATGCATACCCCCTTTGACGAGATGCCACCTGGAATGATACCATAGAGGGATCGGGGTAATAGAATAACAGCAAAATTCCCAATGGAGGTTGAAAATGAACGATTCCCAGGGTGCTGGCAATGACAGGATGAAAGATGTCATCACTGACTTTCTCACCCATTTCTCCTTTTTCGAAAAACTCGATAATGAAGGACTCCTCGTCGTTGCAGAAAATATTCAACTCATGGAAATGGAATCAGGCGAGATCCTCTTTAGTGAAGGAGACAAGGGAGATACGGTCTATTTTGTCGTGGGGGGAGAGCTGGAGGTCATTAAAGAGACAGTGAGTGGGAGGGAAGTGGGGATTGATAAAGTCACGATCGCCACTCTATCCAAAGGACGTTCCATCGGTGAGATGTCCGTCATTGACAATACTCCCCGCTCTGCGACCGTGCGGTCACTCACAAAATCCATACTGATCGCATTGACTCTGGATGGTTTGAATCATATTTGTAATGAACACCCCAAAGTCGGGATCGAGATCCTGAAGGGAATTTCCCGCTTATTGAGCATGAATATGCGTAAGACGTCCTCGCGACTCGCCGATTACATGTTGCCCATGGGCTAGTGTCTTGTCCCACAAATATATTAGAAAAGTCCTATGGGATAACTCAGAACGGTTGAATCGATGAATTGAGAAAATACCAAGTACCAATGAACAAATAACAAACAGAGGTGGGGAGTCCAGGCGAAGCCCGGACAAATTTGAGTTTTGTCATTTGAGATTTAAAATTTTATTTTCGAGGGCCTACCCCTCGCCTTCATCCCCGTATTCTTCGGGGTTTTCGGAAAGAAGTGCGTTTTCAATGGCAAGGGCCGAGGGTCCGCTCAGGGCGGTAAGCAGGTCCAGGTCTTCCTTTCGAAAGCCATGGGCCTTGTCAATAGAATCGACGTAAATTGCTCCCCTCACTTTGGATTTACTGATGAGGGGGACACACATCAGGGACCCGATTTTTAGGAGTTTCAGGGTCGCTGACAGATCGGTTTCTTCCTCTGCATCGATATCCAGGATGATCATCCCTTTGTTCTCTTCGATGACGCGCTCCACGACAGTCACATCATACCTCAGACGGCCCTCTCCCCCTTTTCCTCTGGCTCTGGATACCGCCTCGGATATCTCCCCTGTCTTTTGATCCACCAGAAGGATCATCCCCCTGTCTATCCTTTTGAGAAGATCAAAAATAGAATCCAGAATTTTTTCAAGAATCTCATTGAGATCCGAGGACTGCATGAGAACGCTGGAAACTCTGTAAATCAGTTCCATGTTCTTCTTTGCAGTCATGGGGCGTTTTTGTGCGATGGCCTTCTTCTTTTTTTTGACGCCTCCTGAGACCTCCATGGAGCCCAACAGGGACAGGACGTCTTCGGAGCATCCTTCGCCGATGCAAATCACGGTCATGCCAATGACGATGGGGACCCCTTCCTGGACCTCGCATTCCCCACCGGCACTGATGTGTTTTCCATCAACAAAGGTGCCGTTCTTGCTCTCCAGGTCCTTGACAAAGTACTTGCCGGCCTTTCTGAGTATCTTCAAGTGTTTTCTGGAGACAGTCCCGTCTGTAATCTGAATATCATTCTCAGGAGATCGCCCGATAAAGAGCACATCCTCGGAAAATTCCAGATCACTGACCTCGTCTGAACCATCCACGACAAAAATTTTGGTCACGCTTCATTCCCCTTCTGGTGGGGTATTCTATTCAGCCTGAAAGCCCATGGGGTTTATATCATCGCTCAATCCATTGGAACGGGCTTCCCTTCAAGGACTCACATTCCAATTTCCCGGATCATTCCAGGGGGAGTAATAACTATTCGCGCCGTAGTTAGAAGAATCATAGTACTCTTCCCGCAGTTCACGACTTCCACAGGAAACTAACCCCAGGCTTACACATATAAGTAAAACTGCAATGACTGGTTTCATCATGATGGCCTCCAAATATTTCATTACCTTAAAAGATGCCCCAATGGGGTGAGGTTCTATTACAGGATTTCAATCTACAATATAAGGCCTCCCTGCCGCATGAACAACCCCCATCCCGCCAGAAACCCTCCTTGGTAACCACCCTTATTTAGGACAGAAGCGAATCCCAGTCAAGGGTCTTGAACGTCTCATGCAGATAATGATCATCATCCACGGCGTGGAGAGAGAGATTCTTGAATACCCGTCTTGCAACCTTTTCCATCGCCGTGAGGTGGATCACCTCATCTTCCTTGCCATGATATATTCGTGTCGGCACCGTGATCTCATCCTGGGGATAATTCGAGGATTCCAAGAGATTGATTGCCGGGGCCAGAAGAATGAGCGATGCAACCCTCGGTCCATTTTCCATGGCGTAGATGGTTGCCATCAACCCTCCAAAGCTGGAACCCACGATTTTGATTTTCTCTTTACCGGCAAGGATGCTTTCCAGTTTCATCATCCGCTCCTCCAGGCTTCCGGGAAAATTGGGAATGATCATATCTGGAAAGCGTTCTCTGAAGAAGACTGATTTTGTTCCCTGATTAGTGCTCTCCAGTCCGTGGATGAAGAGCCTTACGGTCTTAGGCTTTGCGCTATTCACACCCGATACCCTTTCGAACCTGGGCTTCCACCGCTTTATCAATTTCTTTTTTGCTCGCATCCGTGATGTCCAGAACCTCAACCTCCATGGAAACACTGATTCCGGCCATGGGGCGGTTGAAATCGGCGACCAGGGTCTTCGGTCTGATCTCCAAAATCCTGAATGAAATGAGGCACCCTTTCTTCATTTGACGATAGAGCCGCCCTTCCTTTATTCTCTGCTTGATCAGCCCCTGTTTGGGGATCTCTCGGATAAGTTCTGAATCGTGATCTCCATAGATCTCCGAAGGAGGAATGACAAGGCTGATCTTCTGTCCCGGGTGGCGGCCTTCAAGTGCCTTTTCCAGTGTCGGCACCTGACGATCAACACCATAAATAAAGCTGAAACATTCCTCAGAATGGTCTTTCACTGTCCCGTCCGGCGTACGGGTCTTCATCAGGTACTTGATGCTCACTTTTTTGTCTGTCTGGATACTCTCCATGGATCCTCTTATGTTATTTCCAAAATTTCAAATTCCTGAATACCTGCAGGTGCTTTCACCTCTATTTCATCCCCCACCTCCTTGCCGATCAGGGCATGGCCCAGGGGGGAAGCAATCGATATTTTCCCTTTCTCGGGATCGGACTCGTAGGGTCCAACCAGTTGATACTGCTTCTCATCGTCAGTCTGATGATCATAGAGGAGTACGGTTCTGCCAAAGACCACATTATCCACCGGACCGTCTTCCACATCGATCACTTCCGACTTACCGATAATACTCCTTAATTCATTGATTTTACTTGCAATAAAGGACTGCCTCTCCTTGGCGGCGTGGTACTCGGCGTTCTCGCTGATATCACCGTGACTCCGGGCCTCCTCAATCGCCCGAATGTTTGCCGGTCTTTCCTTCCTCTCCAATCGCACCAATTCCGCTTTGGCCCTTTCAAGGCCTTCCCGTGTAAATGGTACTCTCTCCATACTGCCATGACCTCCATGGTTACTGGATGTTTTTGGACTTCACTATTAGAGCATTCCTGAATATCCCCGCTAAAGACGGGATTTCCGCTTCGCTACAATCCATCCTCCGTAGCAGACTACTGCGGAGGACGGGCAAGCATCCAGCATCGATCTCGTAAAAGCGACTGGCTTACGCCTATCCTCATAGTTAGTGATACAGATTAATGCTACGAGGGTCTACACCCCCAATCCAAGGAGCGAACCCACATTAAAAACCACAAAAGTGACCCCAAAGGCAACGATAATATTGAAGATTATGGAAAAAGCGGCCCACCGGATGGAACTCTCCCGCTTGATGCTGACCACCGTCACAAAGCAGGGAACATAAAGCATGGTGAATATTATGAGACAAAATGCAACAAGAGGATTCCAATGGGGGTCCCTTCTCAATCGCTCAGAAAGGGAAATGCTCTCCTCCGAGTCCACCTCCCCCAGGGAGTACGCAGTCCCCAGGGTGGAGACAATGACCTCCTTTGCGGCAAATCCTCCTACGAGGGCGATATTGGTCCGGTAGTCAAAACCAATGGAATGGGTGACCTTCTCCAGGGCCAACCCTATCCTTCCGGCAATAGTCCCTTTGAGTGCAGTCTGCTGCTCCTGGAAATTGACAGCCCTCATTCTTTCCCGGTAATCCAGGTATTCCCGGGCCGCCTTCCGGTAGGAGGTTGCCTCCTGCCCCACGTCATTCTTACCATCTCTCAGATTGACAACCCCATCGACGAAGGTTGCCAAGGCTTTGCCCTCAACGTCCCCTCCCTTGATCGCGTCCCTTTTTGATGCAGGTCCGTGCCCTGCATAGAGAGCATCCAAGACGGCCAGAGCCCTTTCATTCTTTATGATCCCTTTTACTTCGGGGGAATGGAGAAGGGAAACTCTCAGTTCTTGCCTTTGGCCTTTAAAGAATTCCAGCTGGTCCGCCGTCATTTTGGGAAAGGTCATCATGGCCCAGAGAATAATTGAAATCCCGAGGATGATGGTGCCCGCCTTTTTGATGTATTGCCAGGTCCTTTCCCAGGTATGAATGAGAAGACCTTTCAAGGTCGGCACGCGGTAGGGAGGAAGCTCCATGACA
>JAFDIX010000037.1 GCA_019307805.1 Deltaproteobacteria bacterium
AACCGTCATGCCGGACTTGATCCGGCATCCAGAAGTAATTGAATTTACTGGATTCCGGCTTTCGCCGGAATGACGGAAAAAGCGAATTCCTGACTTTTTACGAGACCATCAATCTTGTCGTTCGGGATGGGGAACCCCTGAATCTCGGTCCAAAGCCGGTCAATAACATTTTCCCGTGTAGATTCATAAACCCACAACCAGACAGAGGAGAAGTATATGCCCAGAAGAAAAGACATCAAGAAGGTCATGATTATCGGCTCGGGACCCATTGTGATTGGTCAGGCCTGCGAATTTGATTACTCAGGAACCCAGGCATGCAAGGCACTTCGAAGTCTGGGCTATGAGATCGTTCTCGTGAATTCCAATCCGGCGACGATCATGACCGATCCGGGAACGGCGGATGTAACCTATATTGAACCTCTCAACATACAGACCGTGACGGAAATTGTAGAAAAAGAAAGGCCGGATGCCCTGCTTCCCAACCTTGGTGGTCAAAATGGGCTCAATCTCTCATCAGAGCTTTCACGAACAGGGGTACTTGAAAAATATGGGGTAAAGGTCATAGGCGTCCAGGTAGATGCCATCGAGCGGGGAGAAGACCGTATCATTTTTAAAGAAACCATGGCGAAACTCGGCCTCGAAATGCCCGAAAGCGATCCCGCCTTCAGCGTGGAGGAGGCTGAAAAAATCGCTGAACGGCTCGGCTACCCTGTCGTTATACGCCCCGCATATACCATGGGGGGGACCGGTGGCGGCCTTGTTTACAATGTGGAAGAGCTGCGGGTCATCGCCAGCCGAGGGCTTGCGGCAAGCTTTGTGGGGCAGATTCTCGTAGAAGAGTCCGTACTTGGCTGGGAAGAACTGGAACTGGAGGTCGTTCGTGATGCAAAGAACCAAATGATCACCGTTTGTTTCATTGAAAATGTCGATGCCATGGGCGTCCACACAGGAGATTCCTACTGTACCGCGCCCATGCTCACGATCGATCCCGAGCTTCAAAATCGGCTCCAGAAGTATTCCTATGACATTGTCGAGGCCATTCAGGTGATCGGGGGGACCAATATCCAGTTTGCCCATGATCCCAAGACGGGCCGGGTAGTGGTCATTGAGATCAATCCCAGAACATCCAGATCGTCTGCCCTTGCCTCCAAGGCCACGGGCTTTCCCATCGCACTCATCTCCTCCCTGCTTGCAGGCGGATTGACAATGGACGAAATTCCCTACTGGAGAGAAGGCACTTTGGAGAAGTATACGCCCTGGGGGGATTATGTGGTGGTCAAGTTCGCCCGCTGGGGGTTTGAAAAATTTGAAGGTGCCGAAGACAAATTGGGCACCCAAATGCGCGCCGTGGGCGAGGTCATGAGTATTGGAAAAAACTACAAGGAGGCCTTGCAGAAGGCCATTCGCTCCCTGGAAAATGGACGCTACGGTCTGGGTTTTGCCAAGGATTTTAATGAGAAGAGCCTCGATGAACTCCTGGACCTTCTGGCGGAGCCCACGAGCGAGAGGCAATTCGTTATGTACGAGGCCCTTCGCAAGGGGGCCGACATCCATGCCCTTCATGAAAAAACCCATATCAAAGCCTGGTTTATCGAACAAATGAAGGAGTTGGTGGACCTGGAAGAGGAGATGTTATCTTACGCTGGAAAGGAAATCCCTGATGTCCTGCTGGAGCAGGCCAAGAAGGACGGGTTTGCCGACCGCTATCTGTCCCGGATCCTCGGAATTTCAGAGGAGGACATCAGAATAAGACGCACCTCTCTGGGTGTGGTTGAGGCCTGGGAACCGGTCCCCGTCAGCGGTGTTGAAGATGCGGCCTATTATTTTTCCACCTATAACGCCCCGGACAAGACCGAGTCCAGCAAGAATCGCAAGATTATGGTCCTGGGGGGCGGCCCCAACCGTATCGGGCAGGGGATTGAGTTTGATTATTGTTGCGTCCATGCGGCCTTTGCCCTCAGGGACGAGGGTTTTGAGTCCATCATGGTCAACTGCAACCCGGAGACGGTATCTACGGATTACGATACATCCGACAAGCTCTACTTTGAACCCCTCACTGTCGAGGATGTGCTCAGCATCTATCATAAGGAAAAGCCCGAAGGGGTCATTGTACAGTTCGGGGGCCAGACGCCTCTCAATATCGCCAATGAACTGGCTGACGCGGGGGTGAATATCATCGGTACTACCCCGGACGTCATTGATCTGGCCGAGGATCGCGACAGATTCCGTCAGAAGATGCGCAAGCTCGGAATTCCCCAGCCGGAATCGGGGATGGCGAGTACCATGGATGAGGCCCTGAAGGTCGCTGACAGGATAGGCTACCCCCTGATGGTAAGGCCGTCCTATGTGCTGGGCGGCCGGGCCATGGAAGTAATCCATGATCAGGAGATGCTGGAACACTATGTGTCGGCCGCTGTGGATGTCTCCCCTGATCGCCCCATTCTCATTGATAAATTTCTCGAAAACGCCATTGAAGCGGAAGCCGATGCCATTGCCGACGGCACCGACGCCTTTGTCCCTGCCGTCATGGAACACATCGAGCTGGCCGGAGTCCATTCAGGGGATTCCGCATGTGTCATTCCCCCGATCAGCATCCCGGCCAAACATCTGGACACCATCTATGAGTACACCAAAAAAATTGCCGTTGAGATGAATGTGGTAGGGCTTATGAACATTCAGTACGCCATTGCAAATGACACAGTCTATATCCTGGAGGCCAATCCCCGTGCATCGCGCACCGTACCCCTCGTCTCCAAGGTCTGCAACATCTCCATGGCGCGAATGGCCACCCAGATCATGTTGGGGAAAAAGATAAAGGATCTGGATATCACACCAAAGACCATTCCCCACTTCGGAGTCAAGGAAGCGGTCTTTCCTTTCAATATGTTTCCCGAGGTAGACCCCGTTTTGGGCCCGGAAATGCGATCCACCGGAGAGGTGCTCGGGCTTGCCGGCACCTTCGGGCTTGCCTTTTTCAAAGCCCAGGAGGCGGCGCAGCAGACCCTTCCTTCAGAAGGCACGGTACTCCTCACGGTCTCCGAGAATGATAGACCGGCTGTGCTGGAGGTGGCCAATCAATTTCATGAACTGGGTTTTCAGATTATTGCGACCAAGGGCACCCACAGGTTTCTCACGGAAAACGGCATCCCGTCTGAGCCCATTCAAAAGATGCATGAAGGGCGTCCAAACATTGTGGATAGTATCAAAAACGGAGAAATCAACCTTGTGATCAATACACCGAGCGGAAAACTCAGCAAACACGATGATTCCTATATCAGAAAGGCTGCCATTAAATACAAAGTCCCCTACATTACGACACTGGCGGCTGCCGCAGCTGCGGCCAGGGGCATTTCGGCCGACCGAAAGGGACATGGAGAGGTGAAATCCCTCCAACGCTACCATGCGGATATTCAGTAAGTGCAGAAGGAATGATCAGAGGCCATGAACAGGTTCATTGGTTTGATTGACTCGGGAATGGGTGGTCTTACGGTATTGAACCAGATTATGGGTTTCCTGCCAGAGGAGAATACCGTCTATTTTGGCGATATGGGCAGGGCACCCTACGGTTCAAGATCCCGGCAGGTCCTCAAGAGGTATTCAGAGCAGATCGTGAGGTACCTGATAGACAATTATGATCTCAAACTTATGGTTACCGCATGCAACACCATTTCAGCCATATGCCTTGACCATCTCCAGGAAACCTTTGATCTTCCCATTATGGGCATCATCGATCCCGTGCCCGAAAAGGCCATCAGCGCATCGACCAATGGCAGGATTGGAGTTATCGGGACAAGGCGAACCATTGAGAGCAGTGTCTACCAGAAGAAAATTTTGAGTATAGATCCTTCGGTGAGGGTCTATCCGCAAGAGTGCCCTTTGTTTATTCATCTGGTCGAGGAAGGATGGACAAAGGAACCTGCCGCGAGGTTGATCGTCGGCGAGTACCTTGCGAACCTGAAACATTCCAAAATTGACACCCTCATACTGGGATGCACCCATTATCCCATCTTAAAGGACATGATTAAGGAATACCTTGGCAGTGATGTATTGATTATTGATCCCGCAGTGGAGTGTATCACTACCATCAAAGCATTTCTTGCAGAAAAAGGAATACTCAATAAAGGCAACTACCCTGAAAGGATCTACCAGGTCACGGATAACCCCGAATTATTCAGGTCCTCCGGAGAGCGCTACCTGGACAGGAAAATCCACAACGTCAACCTGGTGGATATTGGACTGCTGGAAAGCAAAACCGCCGTCTGTTGAAAATAAAGACTACTTGAAGTTGTCCAGTGCCGAATAAATCTGGTCCCGAATCTCCTTCACCTTGCCCACACCCGTAATACCGATATATGTGGGTGCTGCCGATTCCCCGGAACTTTCCCATTTCTTGTAATAATCAATCAAAGGTTCGGTCTGCTCGTGATAGACCTCCAACCTTTTCTTCACCGTGTCTTCCTGGTCGTCGTCTCTCTGGATAAGAGGCTCTCCGGTCACATCGTCCTTTCCCTCTTCCCTGGGGGGATTGAACACCACATTGTAGGTTCGGCCGCTCGCCAAATGAACACGGCGCCCGCTCATACGCTTGATAATCTCTTCATCAGGAACCTCAATATCCACCACCGCATCGATTGGCACCCCTGCCTCTTTCATGGCGTCTGCCTGGGGGATCGTTCTGGGGAATCCGTCAAACAGGAACCCCTTGGCACAGTCAGACTCTTCTATACGCTCTTTTACGAGACCAATAATCACCTCATCGGGAACAAGTCCTCCCGAATCCATGAACTTCTTGGCTTCTTTACCCATATCCGTTCCCGCCTTCACCGCTGCACGGAGCATATCGCCCGTGGAGATCTGGGGAATCTCATACTTTTCCTTGATGTAATTGGCCTGTGTACCCTTGCCCGCACCGGGACCGCCTAACAGGATTAACCGCATATGCCCTTTCCTCCTTTTTCATGGTTTTTTACAGTTTATCGGCACTCTAACGAGGATGAAATATCCCCCGAAGTGCTTGGTTTGTCAAGGTAAATATTGGTATTTGAAACCATCCTGCACGCTGTTTAAGGCTGTGCATTTGAAGCAAAAGCCCTCACATCTGCTGCAATATGATTCGAATACCGATCACCACCAGTACGGCCCCGCCGACGCGCTCTGCCCAGGGTCCCAGAAGTGTCCCGGCGGTTCTGCCTATGCTGATTCCCACGCATGTGATCACGATGGTGACCGCTCCGATGACGCCTGCAGGCACCCAGATGGATAACCCCATCAGCCCCAGTGAAATGCCCACGGCCAATGCATCAATGCTGGTGGCGACAGAGAGCCCTACAAGACTCCAGCCCCTTGTAGGATCATATCCCTTTTTCTGCTCCCTGGTCTCACGGGATTCCCAGATCATGCGCAAACCGATAAATCCCAAGAGCCCTGCGGCAATCCAGTGTGCAAAGGCCGCCATGAAAGACGAGACAGCAGACCCGCCGAGCCAACCAATGATCGGCATCGCCGCCTGAAAAAGTCCAAAGTGCCATGAGAGTCGAAAGGTATGGCGAAAGGTCAGTTTTTCCAGTCCCGATGCCACCACGGCGGCCACGGCAAAGGCATCCATTGCCAATGCCAACGCGGTACCGAAAAGCGTCAAAAGATCCACGGGGTATTCCTATTCATTCGGTCCCTATCCTGCTGAACGCTGAATGCAGATAGCTGATCGCTCTCTACTTATTTTTCGCTTCGTCCCAGAGGGCACAAAATGCCTCGTTCTCAGCAGGCAGACAGGTCTTGCCCACCGCCCACTTCAGGGTGATAGGTGCCATCAGGGTGGTGACAAAGGCCATGAGCACCAGGCCGGAAAACTGATCAATCGTCAGGAGCGGTTCACTGATGACCTTGGACTTCAAGAGATCATTGCTGAGACCAAGGACCACGGAAGCCACCACCAATTCCATTGCGCCACGACCATTCATCCCAAACCCTATGATCGCGGATTCCCGAAGACTATACTTGAACAGGGATGCACCAAGCCCGCACCCCACGAGTTTTCCCAGAAAGGCGACAAAAATGAGCACACCGGCAAAAAGGAGGAAAGACCAGCTCCATGTAAAATGCAGATGAAAAGAGAGAGAGGCGAAAAAGATGGGGACCAGGAAGCCGTAACTGATCGAGTAAAAATGGCTGCTTATCGCTTCATACACCTCTGCATCCATGATCTCCTTTCTCACGAACTGCCCGGCCAGAAAGGCCCCTATGATGAGATGAAGACCCGCCAATTCAGCAAGGTAGGCCATGAGCAGGGCAGATGTCATGGCGAACATGAATGCCTTTCCGCCCTGGTTGGTCAGTCTCCTGGTGAGAGGGGGCATGATGAAATGTCCGATCACTATGGTCAGCGCAAAAAAGCCACTCACCTTGAGGAAAATCAAGAGCAGCGCAGTTAATTGGACACTGCCTGTTTTGGCAAATCCAAGGAGCGTGGATAACGCCACCAGGGCAAGAATATCATCGGCAATGGCCGCACCCATGATGATGTGGCCGACTTTACTCCGGTTGATCCGCATGGATTGAAGGATGACCGCCTGCACGGCGATGGCGGTAATAGAGACGCCCATGCCTACAAAGAGGGACTGGATGACGGTCCCACCAAATAGACTCACAGTAAGATACCCCAGTGCAAAGGGCAGGACAAATCCGCCAACAGCCACGGAGAGGGCGGACCAGATATGTTCAACCAGCTCCCTTGGATCCATCTCCATGCCCGTATGGAACATGACAAAGAAGATGCCCAGTTCGGCAAGCATCTCGATAGAAGGGGAAATGCCTATTATGCCAAGAATGGGAGGACCGAGTATGATACCTGCCAGCAATTCTCCGAGCATGACCGGCAGCCCCATCCTGGTAAACACCAGGCCCAGGACCCATGCGACGGTCAGGATGAGGAGGAGGTTGAGGATGAGTGAAAAATTCAACATGGATAAATCCTCTTTTTCAAAAGTTGAAAAGGTGGAAAAGGTCTATAATTATTGGGTTAAACCCATTTTGCCATTTTATTTATGCAACTAAAGAGTTTGCCCTGCCCGCCTTTAACTCCCATGGCCTGATTCCTGGCCAATCCATGGAAGTGTATCCAGGTCCACATTCCCTCCGGAGAGGATGATCCCGATGCGTTTTCCGGTAAAGTCCTTGGGCCTGCCCATTATGGCCCCCAGGGGGACGGATGCGGAAGGTTCCACGACGATTTTCATTCGCTCCCAGATGAGACGCATGGCCGCGATGATCCCCTCTTCGCTCACCGTGATGATGTCCTTGACGTGCCCCTCTATTATGGAAAAAGTCAAGTCCCCCAGGGAAGTGCGGAGCCCGTCTGCAATGGTATCAGGATCCTTAACAGGAATAATCCGGCCTGCCTTCAGGGACTGACAGGCATCATCAGCCCTTTCAGGCTCGCCCGCCATCACCCGGGTCTGGGGGGAAAGCCCCTTCACCGCAATCGCGGTCCCACTCAACAGACCGCCCCCTCCCACAGGGGTCATGACAATGTCCAGCCCTGGAATATCCTCACACAGTTCAAGGGCAGCCGTGCCCTGCCCGCAGATAACCCGATAGTCATTGTAGGGATGGATCAAGGCTGCTCCTGTAGACTGGATCACCCTTTTAAGATCCTCTTCTCGGTCTTTCGGGGTCGGTTTGCACAGAATGATCTCAGCCCCATAGCCGGCCACGGCCTTGAGTTTTACTGCAGACGAATTTTCAGGCATTACCACATAGGCCTTGATGCCCCGCCATTGTGCAGCCAGGGCCAGGGCGGCCCCATGATTTCCGGAAGAGTGTGCAGCAACCCCGTTCTCAGACTCTGCATCATCCAGGGAATACACTGCATTGCAGGCCCCGCGTATCTTGAAGGCACCCACTTTTTGCAGGTTTTCACATTTAAAAAAGAGTGTGGCCCCCAGCATGTCATCAATGGCCCGACATGTGAGCACCGGGGTGCGATGAATAAAGGGGGTGATCCGTTTATGGGCCTCTCGAATATCCTTCAGTGTTGGCTGGGTTTTCATCTTCCTTCCCTATTCCTTCGGCGGTCTCATTTCTGAGGCACTGCCACTTTCTCTTTTTTTCTTCACTTTGGGCGCGGCAAAATCACAGGTTATGATAAAATGCTTCACGCCCTTTTGTCAAAGCAACCGGTGTCAGGTCTCAACATTCAACATTTATCTTCGCTTCATTCTGTCTTGAGCCCATGGAAATATGGTATTCGCACTGATTGGATGTTGAATGTTGAGACCTGACACCCATTATCTTCCTTGACATGCCCCCATCTCTCTCCTATATTCCCAATATTCTTACAGAAAGGCAATATCATCTGAGGTAAAAGCAAAATGTACAACGCGAGTGATTTGAGAAAAGGTTTAAAGATTCTGCTGGAAGACGAACCTCACATTATTATTGATTTTCAGTTCTCCAAACCCGGGAAAGGCCAGGCACTTTATCGTTGTAAACTCCGCAACATGATTACCGGGGTAAGCTTTGATCGAACCTACCGATCCGTAGACAGTTTTCATCCCGCCGGCCTTGATGAGCGGAAAATGCAGTTTCTCTATGGACAGGACGACGAATTCAATTTCATGGATGTCGAAAACTATGAGCAGTCCACCCTTAATGCTGAACAGGTGGGGAACTCTAAAAACTATCTCATAGATAATCTGGAAGTGAACATCCTCTTTTTTGGTGAACAGCCCATTGGTATTACCCTTCCTAATTTTGTTGATCTTACTGTATCGAAAGCGGACCCCTGGGTGAAGGGGGATTCTGTTTCAGGGGACAGCAAACCGGTAACCCTCGAAACCGGCTATAACCTGAGGGTCCCGCCATTTATAGAAGAAGGGACCCGCATCACTGTGGATACGCGTACCGGGGATTATGTCACCAGGGTTAAGGAATAGGCCCTTTGGCCGGGAACAGGAAAGACTTGCGGCCAAGCAAAAAGCGCTGAGGCGACGTGCCGGGATCATTCAATCCATTCGCCGGTTCTTTATTAAAAACGGATATCTCGAGGTAGAAACGCCCCACATCATCCAGGCGCCCGCCCCCGAATCCCACATTGACGCCATCAACACGGAGGCCGGATTCCTCCACACGTCCCCTGAATTGTCTATGAAACGGCTGATCTCGGCCGGATATTCAAAAATATTCCAAATCGGAAAATGTTTTAGGAGGGACGAAAAAGGCCGTCACCATTTGCCTGAATTCACCCTGCTTGAATGGTACTGCTGCGCCGAAGACTATTGCCATCTTATGGACCGGTGTGAGGAACTTCTCCTCTTTGTACTGGAGGCTGAAGGGATTCCCGGGGGCCCCATTGCATACCAGGGACAGGAAATTGACATCACCGGACCCTGGCCCAGGGTGACCCTCGAGGAGGCCTTCCGGCGATATGCATCCGTCTCCATGGGCGAGGCGATCAAGGCAGGGCAATTTGACACGATCGTCGTAGAGGAGATCGAACCCGCACTCATATCGTCAAGACCGGTCTTTCTCTATGATTACCCGGCATCACAGGCCTCCCTGGCACGGTTGAAGGCAAAAGATCCATCCCTTGCCGAGAGATTTGAACTCTATGTGGGGGGGCTGGAATTGGCAAACGGGTTTTCCGAGTTGACGGACGTGCCTGAGCAGAGAGATCGATTTCTCAAGGAGCAGCATCAGCGTCAGGAGCTTGGTAAGACCCCCTACCCCATGCCGGAGAAGTTTCTTGAGGCCCTGGCCCATATGCCGCCCTGTGCCGGAATTGCCCTGGGTGTGGACAGACTGGTGATGCTTTTCTCTGATAAAACCTCAATTGATCAAGTGGTTACCTTTACACCTGAAGAGGTTTGAGTATATATTAAGAAATCTTTGAAAAAGAGGAAAGAAGGGAGAAAAGGACATGAGGAACTCATTTTCTGACATCGAATTTATTGTTGGTATCCCATCTTACAATGAAGCAGATTCCATAGCCTTTGTGACGCGACAGATTGACAAAGGGCTCACAGCACACTTCAAGAACATGAAGACCCTGATCGTGAATGTGGACAACAACAGCCCCGACGATACCAAGGGCGCGTTCCTCTCGACCGAGACCCAGGCCCCGAAGCACTATATCACCACACCCAAAGGGGTGAAGGGCAAGGGCAACAATTTCCTCAACCTCTTCCGATTTGCCAGCCGGTTCAAAAAAACCCTGAAAGGGGCCATAGTGGTAGATGCGGATCTGCGCTCCATTACCCCTAAGTGGCCTAAATATCTGGCCGAACCCCTTCTCAAGGGGTATGACTATGCACTGCCCTTCTATTCTCGGCATCAATTTGACGGCAGCATCACCAACCATATCTGTTATCCCCTGCTCTATGGGCTTTTGGGACAGAATATCCGGCAACCCATTGGGGGGGAATTCGGTTTTTCACCGGCATTGATGGAATACTGGCTCAAGCAAAAATGGACCAAGACGACCCGTCAGTACGGAATCGACATATTCATGACCCTCAATGCCATTATGGGAAATTTCAAAATTGCTGAAGTGGGGCTGGGAGCCAAGATACACAAGGCCAGTGCCCCCAAGCTGGGTCCCATGTTTACACAGGTCGTGACCACCCTCTTTCAATTTCTCGTATCCAACAAGAACACCTGGCTCCATGGCCCGGTGACAGAGCCCAAGCCAAAGAAGCGGTTCGGTCTCAAGACGCTTGATCCGCCCCAGGAACTGGAGATCGACATCCGGCAGCTCAAGGAGAACCTGCGCATGGAGTACAACCAAAGGGAAAGAATGATCCGGAAGTATCTCAATGACTATTCGGTCATGCACCTTGGCAATATGTTCATACAGGACTATTACAACATTGACACCCTTATGTGGACCCAGGATGTGTACCAGCTTCTCTTTACCTTTGACATGGGATCTCTCAGGGTCAAGAAAGACGTGATTGAGACCATGAAACCCCTCTATTTCGGACGCTCCGTCACTTTTGACTATCTGACCTGGCGTTACAACATCAAGTATGCAGAAGAAGCCATTCATGCCCAGGCAGATGCTTTTGCATCCCAGAAGCCCTACATCATGGGCCTCTATCTGGACAAAAACAATAAAAAGAAACGAAAATAAGAAGCGAGTCTGAAGGGCTGGTATGGTCCCTCGCCCGGAAATTTCCGGGAAGGGGAAATGGTGTTTTATGCGGCCAGGGCCTTTCTCTTCCGGCCTCGTCTATGGATGGTTGCTCTCAGGGCAATGATTCCCAATGGGGCGCCGATGAAAAGAATGTCTTCACCCCTTCCAGGTGTAAAATCCGGCATGAAATAATAGACACACCCTCCCAGAAGCATGCTTATCCGCAATGCCCTTCCATAGCCCATAAAGGTGAAGATTCTAAAAAAGGCCATAAAAGAAAAGGTCCAGAACAAAAAGAGCACGAGATCCGCCACGTAGCCGTAGGGCTCGGGAATCATGTCTGCCAGGGTCTTTATCATTCGCTCAAAAAGAGAGGTCTCCTTTTTGAGCCGAACCTTGATTACCTCGCCGACCGTAACCGTCTCATCGATATATGTCCCGCCGGGTATCAAAAAATCCAGGTTAATGGGAGCGTCTTTTTTGTGGAGGGCATCATTTGTTGATCTGAAGGGGAGTTTGAGTGCGTAGCGCCCGGCAAAGTATCCACCCACACATAGAGAAATAAATAACACAAGAAGGATGATCTGGAGGATCGTTTTTTTCATCTTTGAAGAATTTGACCTCTGATTATAAGTGTTAGGCGTTTTTTTACTAAACTCTAACAAGTTTCATTAATGGCTCAAAAGAATATAATGCTGGTCTTCTGCCCGATGCTTCTTCTAATGTAACGATCAGATTTTTTTCCAAGAGCACCCTTGTGAATC
>JAFDIX010000376.1 GCA_019307805.1 Deltaproteobacteria bacterium
GGCCATCAACATACCTCCAAAAGAGGGAATGGCCATGGGGACCATGATGTCGGCCCCCCGTCCCGTGGAAGTGAGTACCGGGATAAGGGCCAGGATGGTGGTGGCAATGGTCATGAGTGCGGGTCGGATCCTTCGGAGTGCGCCACGCAAGATAGCCTCTCTTGTTTCCTGGATGGTGTTGATCTGATTGGAGGCAAAGCTTCCATCAAGAAATGTTGCCATAAGAACGCCATCGTCTGAAGCGATACCAAAGAGTGCGAGGAATCCCACCCAGATGGCGACGCTCAGATTGATGGGATGCACCTGGAACAGTTCCCGCATGGATGTCCCAAAGACATCAAAATTAAGGAACCAGCCCTGTCCGTACAGCCATATCATGATAAATCCCCCGGACCAGGCGACAAAAACACCGGAAAAGACCATCAGCGTGGTGGAAAGGGACTTGAATTGGAGATACAGAATGATCAGGATGACAAAGAGCGCCAGGGGAAGGACGACCGAGAGCTTTTTCTGGGCCCTGACCTGGTTTTCATAACTTCCGGCAAATGCAAAGGATACCCCGGCAGGAATGACAAGTTCTCCGGTTTGCATTTTGTGCTCCAGGTATGCTTTGGCCTGTTCCACAACATCAACTTCGGCGAAGTCAGGTTTTTTGTCGAATAATACATATCCGACCAAAAAGGTGTCTTCGCTTTTGATTGCTTGCGGTCCCCGCACATAGCGGAGTTCCGACAGTTGGGCCAGCGGGATTTGCTCTCCGCCTGGTGAAGCGACCAGGACTTTTTCCAAATCCTCTATATTATCCCTGAGCTCGCGCATGTAGCGTACCCTGACCGGATAGCGTTCCCTGCCTTCGACCGTGGTTGTGATCGTCTTTCCTCCCACAGCCACTTCAATGACCTGTTGCACCTCGTTAAGCATGATGCCGTAACGGGCGATAGCATCCCTGTCGATGACGATTTCGAGATAAGGTTTACCCACAATTCTGTCGGCTATCACCGCAGATGGTTCTACAGAAGGCACCTCCTTTAGGAAACGCTCAAGCTCCATCCCCACCGCCTCAATGGTCTGGAGGTCAGGGCCTTTTATTTTAATGCCCATTGGCGCCCTCATACCAGATTGCAGCATGACGATGCGGGCGGCGATAGGTTGCAGCTTCGGGGCCGAAGTGACGCCAGGGACTTCACCCGCCTTGATGATTTCGTCCCAGATGTCGTCTGGTGTCTGGATACCGGGCCAACCCTCACGTCCCTTGTTGAGTTCCGGGTCAAGGGCGGGACGCCACAGCCGGAAAGGTTTTCCTTCGGGGTCGGGAATAAGTTTGCCCTCCCTGTCCCTTGCAAACTTCTCATACACCAGATACGGCTTTCCATCCGGAGCTAAGACCAGATCGCCCTCCTCTGACCAGAAGTAGTCCATCTTGTCGGGGTTGAATTTGAACCTAAGCCTTTTTCCGTGCTCGTCCGCAATATACTCCGACCTGTAGTTGATGACCGTCTCTATCATGGAGATCGGTGCCGGATCCAAAGGGGTCTCCGCACGGCCCAGTTTCCCCACAACGGTCTCCACCTCAGGGATGGCCAACATGGCCATGTTCTGTTTTTTCAAAATGTCTTGCACCTCACCGATAGAGGCATGGGGCATGGTGGTCGGCATGTAAAGAAAAGATCCCTCGTCAAGCGGAGGCATAAATTCCCTGCCCAGCCCCGGAAAGGCGTGGGAGAGGGAGACTGCCGTACTCGAGCTTTTCACCGAATCCGGAAGCCATGCCGCAAGACGCGGGAACCCAAGCCATATCATCGCACCTATGATTGTAAATGCCGTTGGGATGAAGAGAAAGAGGATTTTATTATTCAGACACCATCTGAGTAGGAATGGATAGGCCCACCTTAGGGCCTGAAAAAAGCCAACAAAACCGACAATAATTACTGTAACAAAGAAAAGGTTGCGCGCATCACCTTTCTCCGGACCAAGGGGGAGCCAGTGGGAGGACAAAACCACGATAACAAAGGAGATGAAGGCTATATTCTCAAGCCTTTTCACCCAAAGAATGATACGCGGGGGGAGCCTTTTCTCAAGCAACCGGTAAATACCTATGTAAAAGAGAAGAAGACCGACCCACCATTTGACCAGTAGGCCGACTATGATCCCCGATAGTATTACTAAGCCGGGGAAGAGAAAACGAAAAAGGCCTGCGGCTGGTGATTTCTCTTTTCTGGTAAAGAGCATGTGGGCAAATGACGGTATGACGGTAAGGGCGACGATAACGGCGGAGATCAGGGCAAAAGTTTTGGTGAAGGCGAGCGGCTTGAACAGTTTTCCTTCCGCGGCCACCATGGTGAATACCGGCAAGAAGCTGACGACGGTAGTGGAGACCGCAGTGAGGACGGCGCTGCCCACTTCTGTGGCAGCCTTGTTGATGACGGTTAGGCTGTTCGACCCGGGCGGTGCTTCGTCCAGGTGTTTTAGAATATTTTCGCAGACAATGATGCCCATATCCACCATGGTGCCGATGGCGATGGCGATACCGGAGAGAGCCACGATGTTGGCATCCACCCGGAAAATCTTCATGGCAATGAAGCACATAAGCACGGCTAACGGCAGAAGCCCTGAAATGAGCAGCGAAGATCGCAGGTGCATCACAGTGATGAGCACGACGATGACCGTGACCAGAATTTCCTCGGTAAGTGCTGTATTGAGTGTGCCTAAGGTCTCCTGAATCAGGCCTGCCCGATCGTAAAAGGGCACGATGGAGACCTTGCTGACGGTGCCGTCAGGAAGAGTTTTTGAGGGCAGTCCGGGGGATATCTCCTTGATTTTCTCTTTGATATTTTTGATTGCCGCCAGCGGATTCTCACCGTAACGGACGACCGCCACCCCGCCCACCACCTCGGCCCCACCTTTATCCAGGACACCGCGCCGGAGCGCAGGTCCCAGTGTCACCCTTGCAACGTCCTTTATCTTTATAGGCAGGTTCTGTGTGACCTTGATGACGGAGTTCTCCAGGTCTTTCAAGTCCGCGACAAATCCGATGCCGCGAATGACATACTCTACCCTGTTGATCTCGATCGTACGTGCCCCGACATCGAGATTGGACATCTTTACGGCTTTGAAAATGTTTTCAAGAGAGACACCGTTTGCCCGCATGGCATCCGGGTCCACATCGATCTGATACTCTTTGACGAACCCTCCTACCGAGGCGACCTCACTCACACCTTCAGCAGAAAGAAGTCCGTACCGGACATACCAGTCCTGGATACTTCGCAGCTCATCAAGGTCCCAGCCACCGGTCGGGTTGCCCTGTTTGTCCCTGCCCTCTAAGGTGTACCAGTAGATTTGACCCAGGGCAGTGGCATCCGGGCCGAGAGTCGGCTGAACGCCTCGTGGAAGTGTACCTGGAGGAAGACTGTTAAGCTTTTCCAGAAGCCGTGAGCGTGACCAGTAAAACTCCACCTCTTCATTGAAGATCACGTAAATGGAGGAGAAACCGAACATGGAAAAACTGCGCACGGTCTTCACGCCGGGTATACCTAACAGGGAGACCGTTAAGGGGTAGGTTATCTGGTCTTCAACGTCCTGGGGTGAGCGGCCCATCCACCGGGTGAACACGATCTGCTGGTTCTCGCCGATGTCATGGATGGCGTCAACAGGTACCGGGTCTCGCGGCAGCCCTTTTAAGTCCCAGTCAAAGGGGGCGACCATCATTCCCCAGCCGGTGATCAGGAGGGTGAGCAAAACCACTATAAGCTTTTGCTCAAGGCAAAAACGGATAATCCTGTCCATTGTCATTCACCCTTGAGCTGCCGACCCACCTCGCCGCATTTGAGCATGACCTCACCAAAGTATGGGTTACGGACGTCTTTGTCCTGCTGAAGCCAGGTGGCGCCTTTATTCTCAAAGGCCATAGGGCAGGAGAGTTCAAAGAGGGGGCCTTTTCTCTGCACCCCAATGCCGGCTACTGCCTGGGCCATACCGATGGAGAGCGGTTCGAATCCGCTTCGGACACCTGTAATATCTTTAGACCCTAAGATCTCGCCAAGCCCCTTGTTAAGCAGTTCAAGGGTCTGCATCCAGGTGGTGTGGGCCTCACCCTCCAACAGTTTCATGTCCACCTCTTTAATTTTCCGCCCGAGTTGCTTGCCTGCCTTTTTGGCGGACTGAAAATCGTCTTTAGCAAGGGAGGCCTGCAGGGCCAGATACAGGTCGAGGACCTTTCCTAATTGTTGCTTGAA
>JAFDIX010000377.1 GCA_019307805.1 Deltaproteobacteria bacterium
GCAATTGAACGCTCCCGGGAGAATACCGAATCTTTATCGCAATAAACACCCTTCCAAAAAGGAGGTAGCAACGGCTTGTCAAGCAGATTTGGATATATAGAGGCCCAGAGTTTGCAGGAGGCGTCCCGCCTTCTCTTAAAACACAAGGACAAGGCCTCTCTCCTGGCCGGCGGGACTGATTTACTGGTCAATATAAGGAACGGGAATATCCGGCCACAGTACGTGATTGACCTTCATCTTCTGCATGGAATGAAGGAAATTGTCCCTCTGCCCGATGGTGGAGTGAGAATTGGAGCGCTCGCCACTCTTAGCCAGGTTGCCTCCCATTCGAGGGTTCAAACAGATTATCAGGCGCTCAATGAGGCCATCCTCACCCTGGGATCACCCCAGATCCGGAATGTGGGGACCGTGGCGGGCAATATCTGTAACGCCTCCCCGGCCGCCGACACCGCCCCTTCCCTTCTTATCTACGAGGCCCTGGTGAATATCGCAGGCCCTGATGGAAGTCGGGTCCTGCCCATTCAAGACTTTTTCAAGGGTCCCGGCCTGACCGCACTGGATGAAGGCGAGATTGTGGAAACCATCGATCTACCGCCCTATTCTGAACCGGCTGCATCTTGCTATGTAAAACTGGGACGCATGCGGGGCATGGATCTGGCAGTGGCCGGTGTCGGAGCCCTTGTAAATAGGAAAAAGGAAGTCAGGCTGGCCTTTGCTTCGGTGGGACCAACACCGTTGCGAATAAAGTCGGCTGAAAAGATTCTTACAAAAGAACCATTTAAGCGTTCCAACATTGAGCAAACGCTCCAGGCCGTGAGAAAGGCCATTCAACCCATCAGCGATGTCCGCGCTTCCGGAGAGTATCGGACAGCAATGACGGCCGTCCTGACGAAACGGGCCCTGGAGATAGTCAAAGGCCGATTATCAAACCGGGGGATTTCATGGGAATGACCGAGTCTCTTAAACACATAAAACTGAAAATTAACGGCCATTGGGGAGAACTGCAGGTCGAATGTGATAAAACCCTGGCCAGGGTGCTCCGGGAGGACCTTGGCCTCACAGGCACCAAGATCAACTGTGAACAGGGGGAATGCGGGGCATGCACAGTGCTTCTTGACGGAAAGGCGGTCAATTCCTGTCTTATCCTGGCAGCCAGCCTTGATGGCTGTGAAGTGCTGACTGTTGAGGGGCTGTCGCAGGGAAATCAGCTCGACCCCATTCAGGAGGCCTTTATAGAGAGAGATGCCTCCCAGTGCGGATTTTGTACCCCCGGCATGATCATGTCTACAAAGGCCCTTCTTGCAGAGAATCCGAATCCGAACTTGATAGAAATCCAGGATGGGCTTGCCGGCAACTACTGCCGGTGCACCGGTTACAAGAGCATCATCGAGGCGGTTCAGACCGCCGCAGAAAAGAGCAAATAAAACGCGTAATATTCGAGCTGCGGGAGCTTTGACAGCCCATGGGATATGAAAAAAGTCAGGTCCCTTACATGCAGAAAGGGATCGTTGAAAGGGTAACCGGCGTTACGAAATACGTAGACGACCTGGATATCTCGAACGCACTCCACGGGAAATTTGTATCACTCCCCTGCCCCAGGGCAAAAATAACAAGGATCGATATACAAAAATCCCTCTCCATTCCGGGTGTCGTGGCTGTTTTCACGGCAGAGGATTTTCCTGATGGCGTCCCCTGTTTCGGCCCCTTTGTAATGGATCAACCGGTACTTGCGGCGGGTGAGACAAAATACCAGGGCCAACCTGTTGCACTGGTTGTCGCGGAAAATGAAAGACAGGCACTTCAGGGGGTGGAGGGTGTACTGGTCGAATATGAAGAGCTCCCGGCAGTGATAAATATTTCTCAGGCACTGGCAGAGAACGCCCCATTGGTGCATGATCCCGGCTCCCGCAATGACAGTCCATGGAAAGAGACCAATATAATGGAGGAATGGACTTTAGGATGGGGCGATATCAACGGGAAAGAGTCTCAGTGCGAATGTGTCATAGAAAACACCTACAGGGCCCCCTTTGTCCATCATTTTGCCCTGGAGACTTATGCTTGCATCGCCGTCCCTGAAAAAGACGGGATAACCATCCTCACCGGAATCCAGCATCCCTTTCTGGCACAGCGCATTATTGCAGAAATGCTGGGTCTGCCCAAGTCAAAGGTGCGCATTCAAACCATTGACATGGGAGGGGCATTCGGTGGGAAGGGTTACCCCAAAATCGAACCCATCGCCGCCTACCTCTCTCTGTCCCTGAACAAACCATTAAAGATAGTCTTGACACCTGAAGAAGGATTTATGCTCGCCCAGAGGGAGTCCCCTGACATCAGGGCCAGGACAGGCTTTGACAGACAGGGGGTAGTCGTGTTTCAGGATATTCATGCGGATTTTCTGATAGGTGCCTATGCGGATATTTCTCCCCGTGTAGTGGCCAAGGGAGCACGGCTGGCAGCAGGCCCCTACTGGTGCCCGAATGTAAATATTGCGGCCAGGGCGATTTTTACCAATACCGCACCAGCCACTGCATTCCGGGGCTTTGGATCGACGCATTACAGCTGGGCTGTTGAAGGGCAAATGGATCTTGCCGCCCGCAGACTGGGTATCGATCCTGTGGAGCTGCGATTGCGAAATATTCCGGCAAAAGGGAGCACCATCATCCCCAACGACACCCCTGTGGATGGGGACTGGGCAGAGGCCTTGAAAAAAACCGCCGAGGCCATGCAATGGAACACAAACAGGGCACCGGGACATGGCAGGAGCATTGCAATAGGAGTAAAACCCTGTGTCTCAGCCACCGTCTCCCATGCAAAAATTGCCATGAGGAACGACAAAACGGCCACGGTGTATGTAGGAACCACAGAAATGGGACAGGGCGCCCGTACCACCATGGCCCTGATTGTGAGCCAACAGCTCCATATGCCCATGGAGAATATATCTGTCATATCCGGTGACACGGGCCTGGTACCCTTTGATACCATTACGGCCTCGAGCCGTTCCACGGTAACCATGGGGAATGCACTCCTTGACGCATGTAATCACCTGGAGAATCAATTAAAAGAAATAGCTGCGGATCTTTATGAAATCCCAGCCGAGGAAATGAAGGTATCTCAAGGCTGCATTGTTGCCCGCGACAATGAGATTCCCTTCTCCGATGTGCTCTCAAAACAAGCTGGGGAGTCTAAACTTGAAATTATTGGAGAAGGCGTCTATGAGTGCAAAAAAGATCCGGCACATCCCCTTGGCGGCCCTTTTCCCTTTTACGAATTTGTGGTCACAGGGATAGAACTCCACATTGATCCTGAAACAGGTGACATCTTCGTCGACAAGCTGGTGAACGTGACGGATGCAGGAAAAATAATCAATCCCCGTCGCGCAGTTGGTGTAGATGAAGGGGCAGCCGTGATGGGGCTGGGGGTTTCCCTTTCCGAGCAACTGCTTTTTGATAAGTCAGGACATCTCCTCAACGGAAGTTCCCTGGATTACCGCATCCCGAGAGTGGTAAATATCCCGGAAGAATTCGTGACTATCTTTCAGGAAAACCAGGACGGCCCGGGTCCCTTTGGCGCAAAAGGGATGGGTGAAGGGGCCATTCTGGCCATCGCACCGGCCGTGTGTGGCGCGGTGTATGATGCGACAGGTGTTTATATCAGCGAGATACCCCTTACTCCAGAAAAAATATGGAAAACCCTCAGCAATCAGCATCCAACCCCTGAGCCATGAAAAGAACAATGGGATGAGATGCTTTTGACTCTCCGCGTGGCCCCGCTGAAGCGGGATCTCCGTTTCACTCCGACAAGTCACAGCGCATCCATGGAGGACAAAAAACATGAGCAGCATGAACTCCTATGAAAGGGTCATGCTCTGTTTTGAGGGCAAAAAGCCTGACAGGGTACCCGTCTTTCCCATGGTCAGGGAATGGTGCAGCACACAGGCCGGTATGAATTTTATAGACGAAATGACAAATGCTGAGAAGCATGTCTATGCACAGTTTTACTGTGTCAATAAATTCGGGTACGACTGTGTGTGGGATCTGCAAGGGATACACGCGGAGTCAGAAGCCATGGGGTCCAAAGTCAATTATGGAGAGGGCTACTCACCCACGGTTGAGGAACCTGCCATCAACAACTACGATAAGGATCTTCATAAACTAAAACTTCTCAATCCCCACAAAGATGGGCGTCTCCCCATGATACTGCAGGGCATCGAACGGTTAAAGGAGCTCTGCGA
>JAFDIX010000038.1 GCA_019307805.1 Deltaproteobacteria bacterium
GGATCATCGACTCCTGGCTTTCTTCTGCCGAGGTCTCTGAAAAGCGGGCCGGAATCATTGCTGCGGGGGGATCACGGAACAGGGAATATATTGAAATGCTCAAGGGGTTTCTTGGAGAAAGTGAGAATGAAAGGGTCATTGCAGAAGCAATACATGCCCTTTACCTCCTGGAGGCACCCGATATCAATGAACTCCTCGGCCCCTATTTGAAAAGTCCTTCAGGCCATATCCGCAGGGTCGCTTTAGAGGCCATTGAGGTGTCGGATGAAAATGCCATGCGTTCCGTTATCCTCCTGTTGGGGGAGAAACGGCCTGAATTGCAGGACCTGGCAAAGGAGAGGCTCCTTGATGCCCCGTACCAGAATCCGGAAATACTGATTGAATCCCTTGCCTTGCCAAAGCGCAGGATTAGGGAGGCCATTTTCACCCTGCTGGAGTCCCTTGAGATAAAAGATGTGGATGTGTACCACTTTGCCCGGTCTCAATTTGAAAGGGCCTATGGGAATCTCGCTGAGGCCGAGGCCCTAAGCGCATTGCCGGAAAGCAAGGACAAGGAATTGCTCTCTGACCATCTCATGCAGAAGAAAAGGGAAAGGCTGGATACGGTTTTGAGGGTATTGACGACACAGGACAGCTCCGGTCGAATCCGGATTATCTGGAGGGGGCTCTATGCCGCCGATTCCCGGCAGAGATCAAATGCCCTGGAGGCCCTGGAGACCTCCGTGGGTCGACCCCTTGCTCAGATAATGATTCCGCTGCTGGAAGACTATTCGATTTCCCTGTGCCTCAGTGAAGCAAAAAAGTTTTTTGAGCTGCCCCACTTCGATTCAAACCCCGGAACCCTGGTTAACCATCTTCTTTCAAAGTACGACTGGGTGACGGTGGTTCTGACCCTTAACCTTATGGGGAAAGAGGGGACGGACGGCATTGACAGTGAAATCCTCGATGGCCTTTTAGTGTCGGAAAACAAGTACGTGCGCCAAACGGCTCAGGGTATCGCCCCTGTAAAAGAGGGCGATTTCAGTACAAAGGAGACGGATATGGACCAGGAAATCAGCATGCCGGACAAAATACTTCATTTAAGGGGTATCCAGATATTTGAAAGTCTCTCGGTCACGGAGCTGGCTGCAATTGCCTCTGTCTCTGAAGAGGTCGTTTGCCCGGAGGGGGAGATGGTCATCAAAGAAGGGGAACAGGGAGATACCATGTACATGGTCCTGTCCGGAGAAGTATCTGTCAATAAAGGAACGGAAGAAGGCCATATGATTGAGCTGGACAGGATCGGCGGCGGCGACTATTTCGGAGAGATGGCCCTATTTAAAGACCAGGTCCGCACTGCAACCATTCGAACGGAAGAAGAGGCCACGCTCCTTGTCCTTCACAAACGAGAATTCACGGAAATCGTCAGGGAATACCCGCAAATTGCACTGAGTATATGCCAGGTCCTGGGCCAGCGCATACTCACCCTCCACGAGAAGATCAAATCCTATGAAAAAGACTCAGAGGAAAACAGCTGCGCCGCTGATCTGTAATCCCCCATAAACTGCCACCGGGCAAGCGCGGTGGTAGTTTATTCCGGAGTATTGACGAATACCCCGATTTCATTCCCGGTCCTTTGGTTGACAAATGTGGCAGCGAGGATCATCTTGTTTTTGCGGGTTAATTTGAGGGCAGGGAGGTTGTCCATCCTGATGGTGGTATAGATTCTTTGCCCCTTTGACCGCTCGATAAGACCCTTAATGAGAAAATCCGCGATGTTGCGCTTCCTGTAGGCCGGTTCAATGGAGGTATAACCCCTTTCAAGGTAGCCTGACAGAGACAACCCCGTTGCCTGCTCAATGCTTTCCCTGTAGATCTCCTTGGGGGTTTTGTGGGTAACCGTGCCAACGACACGCATCTCCTCATCAAGGGCATAGCCGATCAGGAATGCGTCTCTCAGATTATCCCGGACATAGGAGGTGCCCACGGCTGCCCCCCGGTCCACGAGTTCCCGGACCTGAATAAGAATGTTTGGAGGAATCATGTCGGGTGTGCGGTAATGGAAGGTGATTTTGTCTTTCATGGGCATACATTTCTTGTATCAATGGGGCCGTGGATTGACAACCCCTCTATTTTGGCCTACCATGCTCGCTCTTTTTAAACCCTCAGGAATTTTGAACCTGCGGGACTACCCGAGATGATCCTGCAATGATTTCCCGATGGGGGGAAAATGATCATAGGGATATGCTCCACCAGAAACCATCGTTACCATCCCAACAGAAGACTTTTGGAGGCTGCCAGGCAATTGGGCCATGAGGCCAAACTCCTCCATCCCGGGAAGTATGCCATCGGGCTGGAGGGAAAAGGGCTGACCATTGACCCGGTCAGGGGATCCTTTGCCGTGGACGTTATTTTACCTCGAATCGGCGCCGGCATCAAAGAATACGGCCTTTCCATGATTCGTCATTTTGAGATGCTCGGATTCCCGGTTATCAATTCTTTTCAATCCATCCTCTTGGCGAGTAACAAGTTCCTCAGTCTGCAGGCCCTTTCCAAGAAGGGGATTCCCGTTCCCGAATCACAATATGCGAGTAACTGGTCTAATTTTAAAAGGGCTGCGGCTCGACTGGGGGGGTATCCGCTGGTTGCGAAGAAATCCAGGAGCAGACAGGGGAAAGGCGTGTTTCTTTTGAAGTCCCCGGAAAATGCCAGGCAACTTCTGGAGGGTGTGCTCGGTCAGGGGCGGGGTGTCCTTCTGCAGCATTTTATTCCTACTGAAAGAAGGCGGGATATTCGAATTATGATTGCAGGCGACGAGTCGCTGGGCGCCATGTCCCTGTCACCCGTAAAGGGAGACTTCCGGGCCAACATCCACCTCGGGGGTAGGGCAAAGGCGCTGAAACCCACAAAGGAGATGCTGAAACTGGCTGTCAAATCCACCCAAACACTCGGTCTTGATATATCCGGCGTGGATATGATAGAAGTTGAAGGCCGTGATCTGAAAGTCATTGAGGTCAATTACGCCCCGGGATTCAGGGGGATGGAAAAATGTACGGGCAGGGATATCGCTATTGAAATCATAAAATATATGACTAAAGTAGGAAAACGTTCATTATGCAAATAGCCTTTCTCATGGACAGGCTGGAGTCTATTGATCCGGTCAACGAGACCACCAGCCACCTGATGTATGAGTGCAATCAGCGGGGACACACGGTTTTTTTTCTTGAGCCCCATGATGTATACATCAGAAAGAGAGAAGTGGCGGCCAGGATGCACAACATCACCGCCCCGCCAAACCTCTCCATGAAAAAGTACTGGCGGGCCCTCATCCGTAGCCTCAAAAGGGATGAGCTCATATTTGAAAACATCACGGATCTGGATGTCCTGTTCTTACGAAAAAATCCGCCCTTGGTTTATCAGACCCTGGAGTTCCTCGCCCCGGTGAATGACCGGGTTTTTATGATTAACAGTACGAAAGGTCAGGTCTTTGCAAACAGTAAGCTTTACACGCTTAATTTCCCCGGCATCATTCCTGAGACCCACATTTCCCGGGATCCCCTGCGTCTCAAGAAGATTGTTGATGAATTTGGGGGGTCCATGGTGGTCAAGCCCCTTCAGCGATATGGCGGTGAGGGGGTCATCAAGGTGAGCGTTAACGATCAGGAGAATCTCAATTCCCTCATCAATTACTATGTTCGGGCCTATGAAGCCTATCCTGACAGAGAGCCCATCATGGTTCAGGAGTATATGAATGGTGTGAAGGAAAGGGGGGATGTGCGGATCCTTCTCCTCAACGGCGAGATCATGGGAGCCATGCGGAGAAAACCCCGCAAGGGGGATTTTCGAACCAACATCCACGCAGGCGCACGGGCCCTTAAACATGAATTGACAGACGTTGAGAAAGATATCTGCAATACCATTAAAGACAAGCTGATTGAGGATGGTCTCTATTTTGTGGGCCTGGATATTATCGGAGACAGGCTGGTGGAGATCAATTGTGTGAGCCCTGGGGGTATCCCCCGCATCAACCGGTTAAATGGTGTCAGGCTGGAAGCAGAGGTTATAGATTTTATTGAAGAGAAGGTCAAATCACGATGTCAGACAGGAGGGTAAAAAAGAACATGAAAGCAAATACACCCCGTCCGTTGAGTATTGGTAAAGCCATCCTATTCATCATCATTTTCATGCAGATTTTTATCAGCGTGGGCCCCTTTGAATCCAAGGCCTGGTCTGCAAATATGTTGAAAATGGGTCTTTTGGAGGAGCCCAAGACCCTCAACCTCTGGCTTGCGAGAGACAGATGGTCACGCAGGGTGCTCTCCCTGTTTTATCAGCCCCTTTACGTCAGGGATCCCAAGACCCTCGAACTCATCCCGTGGCTGGCGGCGGATAAACCTATTTTTGATAAGGCCTCGCTCTCCTATACCATCAAGCTGAGACCGGCCAAGTGGTCTGACGGAACCCCCTTGACCTCTGAAGACGTCGCCTTTACGGCGAACCTGGTCAAAAAATTCAAGATCCCCAGATATCGCTCCTATTGGGGTATCATCAAGAAAACCGAGACCCCTGACAAACGGACGGTAAAATTCTTCCTCAAAAAGCCCATGGCCGTGTTTGAGACCCGGACACTGACCCTCCCCATCGTGTCAAAGGCGGAATGGGCAAAGATCGCGGAAAAGGCTGAATCTGCAAAAAAACCCCTGGATGTCCTGCTCAAATACAAGATCAAGAAGCCCCTGGGAAGTGGTCCCTATGCCCTCAAGGAGTGGAAGCAGGGGGCCTATCTCTTTGTCCAGAAAAACAAACATTTCTTCGGCAAGGGCCTGAAGATAAAGGGGCATATACTGGGACCCTTTATAGACGGCATCATCTTTAAATTCTTCGGCACTTCTGATGCCGCGGTCATGGCCGTGAAAAAAGGGACCATAGACATGTTCTGGTGGGGCATCAAGCCCGGGTATCTTCCGGATCTTGAGAGTGAGCCCTATGTGAAGCTGTATGCCAGTGAAAGGAGCGCCCTCTATTATATGGGGTTTAACATGAGAAAAGCGCCCTTTAATGATATCAACCTGCGTCAGGCAATAGCGACCCTGGTGGATAAGGACTTCATTGTCACAAGGATTCTGCAGGGAAACGGTGTTCGAATGGACTCCATCGTTCCGCCGGGCAATCGCCGCTACTACTGTCCGGATGTGCCCGTTTATGGGAAGGGCATGAATAGGGCGGATCGTATAAAAAAGGCCTATGAAATTCTCAAGGGAGCGGGCTATACTTGGGATGTGGCCCCTGTGCAGGCAAAGGGGAAGGTCGTCAAGGGCAAGGGCATCCGGCTTCCCGACGGGAAACCCATGACGCCTTTTACTATTCTGACGCCTCCGGCCGACTATGATCCGGAGCGCGCCATGGCCGGACTGATCATACAGGAATGGCTCAGGGAGGTGGGCATTCCTGCTTCTTCCAAGCCCATGGCATTCGGTGCCCTGATAGACCAGGTTTCAAAGCAACATAAATTCGATACTTTTATTCTGGGTTATGGAAGGCTCTCCCTGGATCCCGATTATGTCAGGAAATTCTTTCATAGCAAATATGACAAGAAGCGAGGCGGCAACAAGGCCGGTTATCGCAATCCCACATTCGACAAGATTGCAGATGCCTCCGCCGCTGCCATGGACGTGACTGAGAGGCGGAAACTGGTCTGGGAAATGCAAAAAATAGTGATGCGCGACCTTCCCTGGCTTCCCCTGTACAACCCCAACCTGATTGAAGGGGTCCGCACGGAAAGGTTCAAGGGCTGGGTCCCGATGCTTGAAGGGATCGGCAATAGATGGTCATTCTGTGTGGTGAAACCGAGGTAATTGATGCCGGACCAACGATAAAACACCAATCTTCCCATATCCTGAATGGATATGGGAAGATTTATTGTTGTCTCCGTCCCGGAAGGGGAGATGACGAAAACAGGTCCCCTCTGTATTAGGCCCGGAGAGATGTGCTGCCCATGGAACTCTGGAGATTTATAAGGCGTAGGCTGGTACAGGTTGTCTCGATTTTTTTTGTGATTCTCACGGTCCTTTTTCTGGCGTTCCGTCTGGCCCCCGGTGACCCTCTCTCCAAAATCGTTGACCCGGATATGACCGCCGAGGACGCCGCCCACCTGATCTCCTCCATGGGGCTGGATGAGCCCATCTGGACACAGTACATCTATTACATCAAAAACTTTTTCATAGGGGAGTTCGGGTATTCCTTTCATTATGGGGAACCGGTGGTGGAAATTATCTGGCAGCGGCTGCCCAACACCGTTCTTCTTTTTACAACCTGCGTCATTCTCTCGGCTTTGGTAGGCATTTTCCTGGGCAAGATCGCCGCCTGGCACAAGGGCAAAAAGACGGATACTATCATGACACTGGGTGCCTTGGTGACCCATACCCTCTTTCTTCCCTGGCTGGCACTGCTCCTCATCTGGATATTCGCCTATAAACTGGGATGGTTCCCTATCACAGGCATGATATCAGAGGATGTGTGGCTGGACCCGGAAGCGGGTTTCCTGCGAAAGGCCGTTGATGTGGGCTACCACATGGTGCTTCCCCTGGCGACCCTGTTTCTTTTTCATTTCGGCAGCTACCTGTTGCTCATGCGAAGCAGCATGCTGATCACTTTGAAGGAGGACTATATCATTACAGCAAGGGCCAAGGGGCTGACAGAGAAGGCCATTCGAAATCGTCATGCAGCCCCGAACGCGGCCCTGCCCGTGGTAACGAGCGTCGGCCTGAGCCTGGCATTTTCCATAAACGGCGGGGCCCTCACCGAGACCGTCTTCACATGGCCTGGAATAGGCAGGGAACTGGTATTTGCGGTGAGTCAAAACGATTATCCACTGGCACAGGCCTCCTTTCTGCTTATTGCCCTGATCGTCCTGATTGCCAATCTGGTGGTGGATGTCCTCTATGCTTATTTGGACCCGAGAATCCGGTATTGAGAGGAAAAGGTGGTGAGCGTGCACACGGAAGATCTGAAGAGTCAACGCCTGAGAAAATCACACTGGTTCGCCCATTTCCGGGAAGGGTGGGCCATATACAGGCAGAACCTCGTGGGCAGGATAGGGATGGTTCTGCTTGGCTTTTTTGCCCTGATGGCGCTGTTTAGTTTCGTCCCTCCATTGATTGATCCCATGTACCACCCCATGACAGGCGTAGACCCGGAAATCACCAGCTCGGTGGGACCCAGTCTCAGGCACTGGCTGGGCACCGATTTCATGGGGCGGGATATCCTGAGCCAGCTCCTTGCAGGGGCCAGGGTAGCTTTTATGATCGGAGTTTCAGCCGCTTTTATGAGTATTTTTCTGGGTACGGCCGTCGGTCTGGTGGCCGGCTACAAGGGGAAGGCCGTAGATACGGTCCTCATGCGTTTGGCGGATATGATCATGGTTATGCCCACTCTCCTGGTGGTGCTGATTATGGCGTCCCTGTTCGGCCAGTTGAGTATCTGGACCATCGTGCTCATCATTGCGCTCTTTCGTTGGCCGGGGGTGTCGAGGGTCATCCGGGCCCAGACCCTTTCACTCAAACAGCGGCCTTTTATTGATGCGGCCCGGGTGGCCGGGGCATCTCACTTCAGGATCATATTCCGGCACATCATGCCCAATGTGTTACCACTCGCCTTCCTGTACATGACCTTTCGGGTGACCTCGGCTATTACTATCGAGGCGGCCCTCGCATTCCTGGGCTTTGGGGATCCGGGTACGGTGAGCTGGGGGATGATGCTTCAGTGGGTCTGGAAGACCGGGCATATGTTCAAGGCCCTCTATTGGCTGCTTCCTCCGGGTATTTGCATCTCCCTTATTACCCTTGCCTTTTATATGTTGGGTCGGGCCATGGATGAAGTGCTGGACCCGAGGCTCAGAAAGGAAGAGGAGGCCGGATAATAATGGCCCTGCTGGAAGTGGAAAATCTGAGTATCGGTTATCGAACAAAAAAGGGCTACCTGAACGCCGTTGAGGGGATTTCCTTTGCCGTGGAAGCGGGGAGGTCATTGGGCTTTGTCGGGGAGTCCGGTTGCGGGAAAACGACCCTGGGAATGGCCCTGATGAGGTTGTTGCCGGAAAACGGCTCGGTCCGACAGGGCCGTATCCTTTTCGATGGAGAGGATTTGCTCGAAAAAAGCGATCAGGAAATGCGGGATATTCGCTGGAAGCAGATGTCCATGATTTTCCAGGCAGCCATGAACGCACTGAATCCGGTCCGGCGAGTTGATGACCAGATTGCAGAGGCCATCCTAACCCACGAGCCGTCCGTGGGAAAGGAAAGTGCCATGAAGAGGGTTGAGGAGCTCTTCCAACTGGTGGGCATCCCCAAAGAGCGGATGAGAGATTATCCTCACCAATACAGCGGCGGGATGAAACAGCGGGCCATTATTGCCATGGCCCTTGCCTGCCAGCCAAAACTGATTATCGCTGATGAATCAACCACCGCACTTGATGTCATTGTCCAGGATCAGATCCTTAAAGAGATCAAGGCGCTCCAGGAGCAGTTCCATATCAGCATTATTTTTATATCCCACGATATCGCCATCGTGGCGGAAGTCTGTGACGATATCGGAATCATGTATGCAGGTCAGTTGGTGGAATACGGGGCCAAGGAGGAAGTTTTCTTTGCTCCTCGCCACCCCTACACACAGGCCCTGCTCGCCTCCTACCCCACCCTCTCAGGGGAGCGGCAGGATTTGCGCCCCATACCGGGAGAGACACCCAATCTCATAGAACCTCCCTCCGGTTGCAGGTTTCGGGGCAGGTGTTCGGCGAGCGGGGAATCATGCAAGGCAGAAACCCCGGAATGGTTTGCAGTAAAGCCCAATCACAAGGTGCTCTGCTACCAGTGCGGGAAATGCTAGTAAAGGTTTACCTCAGACCCGTCAGGCGGGCAGGCCCATGAGGTGGAGGAATTAATATTGCTCGATGCGAGCAGATACTAGATGCTGGATGCTTGATGCTGGATAAAAAAAATATCTCTCGCAGAGATCACAGAGAGCACAGTGAAAAACTCTAAAACTCCGTGAACCCTGTGGCCTCTGTGAGAGAAAAAATCCAGCATCACGGACGGACTATTCGGAACTTAGTGTTTTTATATAAACTTGAAAATGCAAAGCGAGCGTATTTCCCGTAGCGACTCGACTTGAGCTCGTCGACAAGTCTTGCTGCGGGGTTAGCGAGCGAACATTGGATTGGCAAAGTTCCTTACATTTCGAAGATTCCCTGCAGCTTGCTGCAGGGTGATTCAATTATAAGATTTTGGACTTAAACCATCCATAGACTGAAGACAATCAGGTTTTAAAAATGGCGAATAACGGCAATAAACCGGTCCTTGCACTCACGGACATCACCAAGATCTACAAGACAAAGCGTTCCTTTTTTGCACGCGGGACGGAGAAAGTTGTTGCACTCAACCATGTCTCCATGAGCCTTGCCCAGGGAGAGATCTTCGGCCTTGTGGGAGAAAGCGGGAGTGGTAAAACGACCTGCGGCAGACTGATTGTAAAACTCGAAGATCCGGATGAGGGCCAGATTTTTCTGAATGGCGATGAAACGACCGGTCTGAAGGGGACGGCCCTGAGGGATTACCGGCGAAAGGTCCAGATGATCTTCCAGGACCCCTACCAGTCCCTTAATTCTCAACTATCCATATTTCAGAGTGTGGTGGAGCCTCTCACGATACACAAGCTGGGTGACAACAATGAACGGTTTGACCGGGTTTTGGAAACCCTGAAGATGGTCGGGCTTTCTCCTCCGGAAGATTTTATCTACCGCTACCCCCATCAATTGAGCGGCGGGCAGAGACAGCGGGTCGCCATTGCCAGGGCCATGGTCATGGGCCCCAAAGTACTGGTGGCCGATGAACCCACCTCCATGCTGGATGCTTCCTATTCGGCAAAGATATTCAATATCCTGCTGGAAGTTCGGGAAAGACTCGATGTGACCATTCTTTTTATCACCCACAGCCTGGCCGCAGCCAGGTACCTCTGTGACAGTGTCGCCGTCCTGTACCGGGGGCATCTTGTCGAAATCGGATCGGCTGATGATGTGATAAGAGACCCGAGGCACCCCTATACCCAGGCACTGCTTGACGCCCTTCCCAAGTTCGGGCAGTGTGATGATTTGGGACCATTCAATACTCTTCTTGATAAGGAAAGGGATGTCACGGGGCAGCCGGCCTGCGCTTTTTTCAAGCGATGCAGACATGCCCATGAGGAAAAATGCAGACAGTTAATACCCCTTCTGAGACCGGTCGGGGACAGCCGTCAGGTTGCATGTTTTTATGAAGCTCCTGCCAAGAGCGCCGGGTCGGATGGCAAGGCATGCTATATCGGGATGTAGATGATGTAAGCCGTGTCTTCGCATCCCTAGAGGGGACTCTTGTGGGTGTGGGAATCACTGCCTTTCCGAGGATTATCCCTTCTTCCTTTATCCACCCTTACCATATCATTACCAAAAGAAAGACCCGGGACATTCCTTTGCTCAGGGAGCGGGCAAAGGTCTTTTGTCTCGAAGAGGAGACAGGGGACCCCCTGGAGATGAAAAACTCCGCGCAGCTGCTCTCCCACCCTGCAGTAAAATCCTTTTTGAAAACCATTCCTGAGCCCGTATACCTTCTACTGTATCAGAGTTACCCGGAACTGGAGGCGCTTGCAAGGAAGGAAGGGTGGACCCTCCTGGCCAATGCATCCGGCCTTCGCATGCAGGTGGCAGAAAAGGCCTTTTTTGAAGATATGATCGGGAAACTCCCGGTCAACAGGGTCCCGGGCAGCCTCTATCCGGTGGGGAAGATCCATTCACGTGATTATAATGACTGGTCCCGTGAACTGGGACCTCGATTTGTTGTCCAACTCCCTGAGATTCGGCAGGGGGGCGGACGGGGGACCTTTTTCATAAGATCCCCTCAAGACTACGAGAGGCTGTTGAAGCGGCTGAAACAGGGAACATGGAGGGGGACGGCCATCCGAACCATATTTGTCCGCCCTTTTATTGAGGGGATCCCTGCAAGCCTGGCCATTTGCATTACAGGGCATGGGATCCTCATGTCGGGTCTGCAAAGACAACTCATTGATTTGCCCTATTGCAACGGTCTTGAAGAGGACGGGGTCTTTTGCGGGCACACCTGGGGTGAAGGGGAATGGCCGGAGCCTGTCAGGGAAGAGTCCATGCAGCAGGGCCGGTTTGTCGGGGAATATCTGGCCGGTCTGGGGTACAAGGGGATCCTGGGAATTGATTTCGTTATTGACAGTGATGATCACAGGGTATACCCCCTTGAAATCAATCCCAGGCTTACAGGCGCCTTTCCCGTGCTCTCCCAGATACACTTGAAACACGGGTTGATTCCCCTGGAGGCCTTTCACATGCTGGAATTTCTTGACATTTCTTATGAGATTGATGTGAAGGAACTGAACGCACAGTATGGGCAGCCCATGCAAGGCAGCCATCTGCTCCTCTTTCATCCCGGGGGAAAAAAGCCAATGGCGTCCGAAGGTTTGGAAGCGGGGATTTATGAACATGACCCTCAAACCGGGAACATGACCCTGGCCACGAGGGACTGCGATTTTGAAAAGATCAGGAATGAGCGGCAGTTTATGGTTGTGGACGGACCGCCGGAAGGACCCACGGGACCCACGGATCCCCTTTTCAGGTGGTGCCGGCTGGTCTTTTCCCAGCCGGTAGCGGATACACAAGGCAC
>JAFDIX010000378.1 GCA_019307805.1 Deltaproteobacteria bacterium
TTTTGGATCTTTTGAATGGACCTCCAGGTGTTCCGGGGCATATTCATTTGCCCAGGCACAGGCCTCCTCCAGGGTCTCCACCACCACCACATCCCCCTTGTCTTCCCAGGACGGCCGGGCAACATCCTCTGTTGTGATATCCCCCAACTGACGCTCAATCTCTTTCAACAGCTCCTGACCCAGTGATTCCGATGTCGTGACCAAGACACCACGGGCCATGGGATCGTGCTCGCACTGGGCAAGCAGGTCAGCGGCAATATAGTCTGCGCGGCCGGTTTCGTCCGCGATCACCATGCACTCGCTGGGGCCTGCGAGAAAGTCGATCCCGGCGGTGCCGAACACCTGCCTTTTCGCCTCCATGACATACTGGTTCCCGGGACCGACAATGAAATCCACCGGCTGAATGGTTTCGGTCCCATAGGCCATGGCCGCTATGGCCTGTGCTCCGCCCAGGCAGTATATTTCTTCTGCACCGATGGCCCACATGGTATAGAGAATGGCGGGGTTTATGCGTTTCTCCTTGCCGGGAGAGGAACAGGCGACAATTCTTTTCACACCTGCAACCTTGGCCGGTACCAGGGACATGACCGCTGAGGTGAGACAGGGGTAACGCCCTGCGGGCACATAGGCTGCACAGGAGTCCACTGGAACCAAACGATGGCCCATATGCACCCCGGGGATCATCTCCTGTTCAAATTCACTGAGCTGTGCCATCTGGGCTTCTGCAAAGGCGGTCACACGTTCAATGGCAAAATCAAGCCCTTTGATAATATCTTCAGGCAGTTCGTCCTTTGCAGATCCGGCCTCTTCTTCACTGACGCGGATGGCCCCCTCGAACTTATCAAAGGTCTTGCTATAAAAGGCAAGGGCCTCATCACCCTCTTTGCGCACCCGCTCCAGAATGTCTTCCACACTCTGGCGGAGGGTCTTTACATCCTCTTCAAGAACGGGTTTTGCTTTTTTCAAGAATTTGGCTCCCATAGTTCTCCCTCCTTAACGTAATTCGTCTATATTTTTATGAACCTTCCAAAGGGCTTCAAGAATATCGTCCATGTCTTTTTCCTGCCCGAGAAGGACCTGATGCCGCAGCAGGATCGTACAGCCGCAGGCCTCTTCAGTGACAGGGCATCCTGACCCGAGAAGGTCCAGGGCCTTTTGGTATCTTTCCAGGGCGAGGGGGCAAAGATGATCTGAGAGGCTTTCCACCTCAAAGACAGGATGGCGGTAGAGGGGTTTTCGGTCTCCCGGTACAAAGGGGATTCCTTCTGCCTGGAGGGCCTCACAGAACTGATCCGGATTAATGTTTCCATACTGTTCGGTATCATATCGGAGAAAATAATAGTAGTACCCATGCTTATTGTTGGGCTTGCTGTGGGGCCTATTCAGTCCTATGTGCTTCAGGCCGGGTATTTGTTCCACTCCCTGATTCAGTCTTTCGGCATTGGCCTGACGCAGGGCATCATGATCCGGAAATCGCTCCAGTTGCGCCATAAGCACTGCGGCCTGCAGTTCAGAGAGCCGGTAGTTGCTGGAGACCTGTGTGCAGGTCAGATCGGAGGACCGCACTCCCGGTTTGTCCTGAAAACGACCGAATGCACGCAGGGCCACGACCTTTTCGGCAATATCCGGATCATTGGTCAGGATCAGTCCGCCTTCACCGGCCGTCATGGTCTTATTGGACTGGAAACTGAAGGTGCCAAGATCCCCCCAGGTGCCTGACTTCTTCCCTTCCAGGACGGAATCAATGGCCTGGGCCGCATCTTCGAGAATACGTAGTCCTTTTTTCTCTGCAACATCACAAATGGCGGGCATGTCTGCCATCTGACCCCCAAGATGTACCGGCAAAACAGCCTTTGTATGGGGCGTTAAACAACGCTCCAGATCCATGGGATCCAGGCAGTAGGTCTGTGGATCCATATCGGCAAAGACGGGGACTGCGCCCACCATAAAAACGGAAGTTGCTGTGGAAATAAAAGTGTAGGCCGGAACAATGACCTCGTCCCCCGGCTTGATATCCAGTGCCTTGAGGGCGACCTCAATGGCGGTGCTTCCATTGGAGACCGGCATCCCGAACCGCGCGCCGTGGAATTCTGCAAAGCGTTCGCCAAAAAGCCTCCCCATTGTGCCCGGATCATCCCCCTGCAATCCACCGAACCATCGGGAGCCGGAAAGGACCTTTTCTACCCATTCCCGCTCCTCCGGGCCTGCCAGGGGCCATTCCGGGAAGGTTTCTGTTCTGACCGGGGTTCCGCCGCGTGCTGCTAATTTCGCCACTATGCCTTCTCCTCTTCAATACCCCAGGTGACTTGAATAATTTCCTGTTCCTCAAGGCAGGTCTCCATCTCAGCGATGATTTCAGAGGTTCCCCGTCCTGCTCCAAGCCGGGCAGCCAGTCCCTCAATCGTTTCCCTGACTTCATAGAGTTCCAGCGCCATTTTCCTGGTCAATTCACGGACTTTTACGCCCTTATGGGGGGTATGGATCACAATGCCTTCCTGCTCCAGTCTTCGTCTATTCTGTGTCTGATGATCGCCCCCTTATCGGCGGATTCGGCAAGACGGGAGTAGAGGGCGAGATAGCCCTTCCTGAACTTGGGCTTCGGCCGTTCCCACCTGGAAAGCCTTTCCTGGATTTCCTTGTCCGATACATGGAGTTTCAGGTCCCGGTTCGGGATATCAATGGTCACGAGGTCCCCATCCTCCACTACGGCGATGGGTCCCCCTTCTGCTGCCTCCGGTGAGATGTGGCCCACAAAACACCCGCTGTTGGTCCCTGAAAAGCGTCCGTCGGTGACTATTGCAGTCTTCAGGGCAAGCCCTTTGCCGTAGATGAGTTTCATGGCCCTGCACATCTCCCGCATGCCAGGTCCCCCCTTGGGTCCTTCATACCGGATCACCACGACCTCACCTTCTTGCACCTTTCCGTACAGGATGGCGTCATTCGCCGCCTCTTCCGAATCAAAGCAGCGTGCCTTCCCGGTGAAGGTGCGCATTTCGGGTGCAATGGCCGCCGGTTTGGTGATTCCGGTATCCGGGGCCAGATTCCCCCGCAGCACTGCAAGGCCGCCTTCCTCACCCCATGGATCGGACATGGGCCGAATGATAATGCCGTCCGGAGATCCTGCCTGTGCGACATTCTCGGCAACCGTCTTTCCGGTGACCGTGAGGGCATCCTGGTGGAGTAGCGGCAATATCTCTTTCATGACCACAGGGACGCCCCCCGCTTCGTGAAAGTCCGGCACATTGGGCGGGGCAGCCGGGTTCATTTTTGCAATAAGCGGGGTGGTACGGCTCAGCTCTTCAAAGAGATTCATGGAGACATCACAGCCCGCCTCGTAGCCGATGGCAGGCATGTGCAGGGCAGCATTGGTGGAACCCCCAATGGCCGAGGTGACGCGGATAGCATTTTCAATGGCCTTCTGGTTTATGATTTCAGCGGCGGTGATGCCCTCTTTAATCATTTTGACAATCCGACGTCCCGACTCCTGAGCCGCCCGGAGGCGGTCCCCATGAACAGCGGGGATGGTTGCACTGCCCGGCAGAGAGAGCCCCAGGGCCTCTGCAATACAACACATGGTATTGGCGGTTCCCAGAAAAGAGCAGGATCCATAAGCGGGGCCGGCGCCATCCTCCAGTTTTCGGTAGGCCGTCTCATCGATCTTTCCGTCTTCAAGCATGGCAAGGGCCTCTGGAAGAGAGGTAGTATCAGAAGCGCGCCCGTCAAACTCGCAACCGCCCGGCATGGGCCCTCCTACTACCATAATGGCAGGAAGTTCCAGACGCGCTGCCGCCATGAGCATGCCGGGGACTATTTTATCGCAGGAGCCCAGAAGCACCATGCCGTCAAGCTGATGGGCCTCGATCATCATCTCCACATCGTTGGCAATAAGGTCACGGGTGGGCAGGATAAAGTGCATCCCATCATGGCCCTGGGCAATCCCGTCACAGGCGCCAATGACACCGAATTCCACAGGGGTTCCCCCTGCCTGTCGAATCCCCTGTTGTACATATTCAGAAACAAGCCTGAGATTGTAATGCCCCGGGACCACCCGACTCCAGGAATTGGCGATTCCAATGAGGGGAAGCTCCAGGTCGACATCACTGTACCCCATTGATTTGTACAGAGAACGGTTCATGGACCAATCCGGCCGCTCCAGAATTTTTTTACTGCGCCATGTCATAGCATTTCCTCCTGAACTGTTTGA
>JAFDIX010000379.1 GCA_019307805.1 Deltaproteobacteria bacterium
TCCCTAATATAACTTAAAGAAGAAAGACAGGGGTCAAATAGAAAAAATGAATAGAGAAAACACCAATAAGTTTGTCCTGCTTCTGGTGGTTTTATTTATCTCCGCCGTTTTTTTTTCCATGATTCGTGGTTTCCTCATGGCGATCTTTTTGGCAGGGCTTTTTTCTGCCCTGTCCCACCCCCTGTACCTTCGTCTCTACCACTTATTCGGCGAACGACGCAGCCTGGCGTCACTCATTACAATCCTGTTGATTACAGTCGTGATTCTTATCCCTTTAGGAGCCCTCCTTGGTATTGTTGCCAAGGAAGCCATTGACGTCGGCCACGCCATCACGCCCTGGATACAGAAACAGATATCCGAGCCGGGCGCTCTTTCCAAACTGAAGGAGCACATCCCTTTCCTTGAAACCATAGAGCCCTACAAGGATCAAATTCTTCATAAAGCAGGGGCGCTGGTCAGCAGCATCAGCGGCTACCTTATCAACAGTCTTTCTTCAGCTACCATGGGGACCGTGAAATTTTTGTTCACCATTTTTATTTTACTGTACTCCATGTTTTTCTTCCTGATGGATGGCGACAAACTGCTCTTCAGGATTCTCTATTATCTGCCTCTCCACGACCATGATGAGCGACGATTACTGGATAGGTTCACATCGGTCACCCGCGCCACCCTGAAGGGAACTGCGATAATCGGCATATTGCAGGGCGGATTGTCCGGCATTGCTTTTGCCCTTGTGGGAATCCCGAGTGCGGTCTTCTGGGGTGCGATTATGGCGGTTCTCTCCATCATACCGGGTATCGGCACGGCCTTGGTGTGGGGCCCGGCAGCGATCATTCTTGCGGTGAGCGGCCACTATGCGAAGGCAATTTTCCTGACACTGTTCTGTGCCCTGATCGTTGGGAGTTTGGATAACTTCCTGCGCCCCTGGCTTGTGGGGAAAGACACGGAAATGCATGACCTCCTCATTCTCTTTGGTACCCTGGGCGGGATCTCCATGTTCGGCATTGTGGGTATCATTATCGGACCGATCGTTGCGGCGTTGTTTGTTACGGTGTGGCAGATCTATGGCGAGGTGTTTCGTGACATTTTACCCAGGGTGGAAGGCTTTCATCAAGATCCTGAGTAACTACTCAGGTGCTAAGGCTGAAGGCTGAAGGCTGAATCAGCCTGAGGCTGACAGGGGTGGAAGATAGAAGGCGGAAGGACGGATAAATCATGCGCGATCACACAGAACATGGGGTTCTTGGGCAACCAGGATTCATCTCTGATTGAACCAATTGAAGCAATTTCTTGACAAATGCATTTTATGATATCATAATGATGTCATAAAATGATTTCATTTCAGAGGGTGAGGTGTCCATTTATGAAAACAATAACCGTTCGAGGGCTGGATGAAACTCTCTCAAAAAATCTCAAAAACAGGGCTTCACAAGAAGGGAAAAGCGTGAATCAATTTATCCTAGACACCCTGAAAGAACGGCTGGGATTCAAAAAAGAGAAAAAATATACATATGTTTACCACGATATGGACCATTTCTTCGGGAAATGGTCTGAAAAGGAATTTAAACAGGTTCAAGGAAAGATCGACTCAGAACGTAAAATAGACCCGGAGATCTGGGATGAAAAGCGTTCTCATTGATACCAACATTTACACACATGCATTCAAGGGTGATCCTGATACCGTTGTGGTATTACAGCAGGCAAAGGAAATAGCCATTTGCTCTATCAGCATCGGTGAATTGCTTTCCGGTTTTAAAGCAGGGAGAAGAGAGAAAAAGAATAGAGAAGAGTTGGCAGAGTTTTTGGATTCACCACGGGTTCGTTTGTATAGCGTTAATGAAGATACCGCGGAGTTCTATGCTTCAATCCTGCATAATTTGCGAAGAAAAGGAAAACCTATTCCGACTAATGATATTTGGATTGCCGCCGTTGCCTTTCAATATGGAATTCCGTTATTTACTAAAGACCACCATTTTGAACAAATCCCTGGATTGATCTTACTCACTTAGTAAAGATCCAGGTCCAGCCCTTAACAACAAATCATCCGGTTCTTACCTTAATCAGTTTCGAGACCCAGTCGCGAGAGCGTTTCAGGACTCGGAATGCCTGACTCGGACCACTGTCGGTAAGCATAATAATCGGCCAACATCTGTCCAATCGGTGGAAGCTGGTTGGTCAGCTCCGGGTCCTGTCGGTTCAGGGTCATAAACCTTGGGGGCAGGAAATCATCCTTGCGACTGATGCCAAGGCGGGTGTTATAAAGTCGTTTGAGATTGAAGATTCGATCACCGGTGGTCATGAATGTCTCCATATCGATGTCTCGTCCAGTAATCATGTTCAGCCACTCCACAAGATTCGTCGCGGTGACCGCCTTGCCCACCTGGGTAAAACGACAGATGACCAGCGCATCGTTTGCGCACTGGTAGTTCTGCATTTTGGCAACAAATTCGGCCAGCCCCTCCATCTGGTAAGAAGGGAACGGTTCCGGAATGCCGATCTCCTCCATGCTCAATGCCAATTCGTAGGCGTGTGCCCAACTTGCATTATGGCAGGCACCTCTGGCTGCGGTGGCATAGCTGAGGGCCTGACCCCAAAAGCGACGTGGATCGTGTGCCGACGGCTCAAGGCCTTTGACTGTCACGGCCAGTTCAATGGCGTTTTGCCCCAGTCCTTCGGCCATTTTCCGGGAGCCTTCGCCCATGAGTTCACCGATTCCTTCTCTTTTGGCAATCTTGTGCACCATCTCCACAAGGGCTTCGGCGTTGCCCCAGGTCAGTTCGATACCGTCAGTGTCTTTCTTGGATATTATTCCGTTTTCGTAGGCTTCCATGGCAAAAGCAATGGTAGAGCCCGTCGACATGGTATCGAGACCATAGCGATTGCACAGATCATTGGCCATGCAGATAGCCTCCAGATCCTCGACCAGACATTCTCCGCCCATGGTTCCTACCGTTTCGTATTCAGGCCCTTCACAGTCCAGGGGTGCATAAGGGCCTTCGGTAATCTTGATATGCCGCCCGCAGGCTATTGGGCACTTGAGGCAGGCGGTCCTCCCGGCCAGGATCGTGTCGTGCATGGCGGCGCCGGATATCTTACCGGCACCGGGCCAGCGACTTCCGCGCCAGTTTTGAATCGGGAAGTTACCAAGCTTCTCATAGTTGTCGACTCCACCTGCCGTTCCGAACTGCCCGAAGGCCTCGGTAACCTTTTTGACATGGGGAATCACGCCCTTGACATCCGTCTCAAGTTCCTCGCCACGGGCCAGTGGGGTCGGCTGGGTCCCATGGGCCACCATCGCCTTGAGATTCTTCGACCCCATCACCGCCCCCATACCGGTTCGCCCGGCGGAGCGGACAATGGTGCCGATATGTGAAATGCTGGCAAATTTTACCAACTGCTCGCCGGCAGGCCCGATCACAGCCGCTGATGCTTTTTCATTCGTTTCCGATTTCAACCACTTGGCCGATGCGTAGGTATCCTGGCCCCAGATCGACCGGGCGTCTCTAATTTCGACCCCGTTGTCGTGGATCCAGAGATAGACGGGGCTGTCAGCCCTGCCGATTACGGCGATCCCGTCGTAGCCGGTGCGTTTGAAGTGCACGCCCCAGGAGCCGCCAACGTCGGACTCGCCCAGGATCCCGGTCAACGGCGAACGGGCCATCACATGATGACGGCTGGAGGATGGAACCCGGGTGTCGGTAAAAGGACCGGTAAAAGCCACCAGGACATTTTCCGGCCCCAGTGGATCTGTATCCGCCGTGGTTTCATCGTAGAGTGTCCTGGCGCAAAGGCCGGCGGCGCCGACGTACTTCTCCAGCACTGCATCATCCAGCCCGCGGACTTCGATCTTTCTCTCATTGAGATTAACCCAAAGCAATTTGCCATGATATCCAAACATGTTTTTTCCTCCTTCTAACCGCCGGTAGGCGGCAGTAAAACCAGAATCGTATCGTCGGTCTCAATGGGATCATCGATCCGCAGCATCTGGTTGCCCCTGAAGAAGGACAGATTGGCCAAAAGCTGCGCATCGGTGGTCTTTTCTCCGTATGGAATCAAACGGCTCAACTGCTCGGGGAGCGCTCTCAGAAGCTCCCGCAGGGTGACGGGGTCCTCGAGTTCGATTTCGAAATACTCCCCGGCGATCGACTTCAATGAACCGAAAAACTTGAACTTCACTTTAGGCTTCCTATA
>JAFDIX010000380.1 GCA_019307805.1 Deltaproteobacteria bacterium
TGCGTGGGAGAGGATGAGGGTCTTCTCTGCCCGGGTCATGCCTACATAGAGGAGTCGCCTTTCCTCCAGATCGTCCTGGTCCCCAAATAGAGAGCAGGGGATGAGTCCCTCTTCGCATCCCGCGATGAATACCACCGGCCATTCCAGTCCCTTGGCAGCATGCAGGGACATCAGTGCCACCCGGTCCCCGGCCAGTGCGGCATGGTCAATCCCCCTATCCAGGGAGAGGGTATCCAGGAAGGATGGCAGATCTTTGTCAAAGTTTTGGGCGATCCTCTTGAGACGGGTCAGGGCCTCGGCGGCATTTTCTGAAAGATCATCAAAACCATGGAGGTTCACGGCCTTCTCGATGAGGTCAGGGACAGAACCATTCACGTCGCATTGCTCAAGCAAGGCATTTACTTCCTGGCTGTCACTACCCGTCAGATCGAGATAGGTCTCCAGATAATAGGCCATGGAGGGATTTTGCAGGGCATGTAAAAAATACCACACAATGTTTACCGGGTATCTGCTGATCAGGGGCCTTTCACCCGAGCGGATATAGGGAATTCCCGCCCTTGACAGGGCCGTTTCAAAGGCATCTCCCAGTGTATTCAACCTGAACAGGATCGCAATGTCACCGAATCCAAGGTCCTCCCCTTCCTCGTAGGAGGCGACCCGTCCACTGTCCAGGGAGAAATAGCTGGTTCCGCCCACCAGTTTTTCTATCTGTTCAACAGCCATTTCCGCCTCTTCCGCCTGGGTATGGCAGGAGGCGAAACGGATACTGTCTCCCGGCCCTTTATTGCCTTCAAGGGGTCCTTGCCTTTCCATCAGGGCAGCCGACCCCTTGAGAATCTTCTGGGTTGAACGGTAGTTTTTGTTCAGGACGATCCTCTTTGTACCGGGAAAATCTTCCTCAAAACGGTGGAAGCTTTGAACATCCGCCCCACGAAATCCGTAGATGGCCTGGTTGGGGTCACCGATAGCAGAAAGGCGCACGGCGCACGGCGCCCCAGTGAAATGGGTACCTTCGGCACGTTTCACGGGGCAGGCAGGGCGCATGGCAGAAGGCGAAGATTGGTCTGTTTCCGCCAGTTCACTATTGGTATCTGCATTTGCATGGATGAGGGATTTTAGGATTTCGACCTGGATGGGATTGGTGTCCTGGTACTCATCCACAAAGATCCAGGGGAATCTTTGGGCATAGGACCGGCAGACCTCGGGGTGGTCCTGAAAGAGCCTCAGGGTTTCAACCTCAAGGTCATCCAGATCCAGCATACCCTGCCCACGCAGTCTTTCCTGGTATTTCCGAAAGAAAAAAATAAGGTCCCCGGGAAAGGTATCAAAATCCTGTCCCATCACAGAAGCCGCCTTGAGTGGGGCCAGGGTTTTTAAAAAGGCGCCAAGGGCCCTTTTCCCCTTGCCGGCGTCTGAGATGACCTGTTTGGCCAATACAGGGGCATCCATTTCAGAGCAAAGCACAAAGGGTTCGGGAATATTGGCTTTTTCTCCTTCTTGCCCCAGTATATCGAGACAGAAGGCGTGAAAGGTCGCAACCCGGACATCTGCCGATGCCAGCTCCTTGAGGCGCTCCTGCATTTCCCGTGCGGCCTTGTTGGTGAAAGTGAGTCCGAGAATCTGGTCCGGCCCGGCCTCCTTGGAGCGGAGGAGATGGGCAATACGGTGGGTCAGGGTGCGCGTCTTGCCGGTCCCGGGTCCGGCCACAATCAGGAGATGCCCTCCGGGGTGAAGCACGGCATCCCGCTGCTCCGGGTTGAGTGGATCCAGGACAGGATCAATCACCTCTGGTTTTTCTGAATGTTTGGGTTCCCTTATCTTCTTGGCCTTCCGGGCCTTGGGGCGGGAATATTTTTTGGGGGCCTTCCTTTTGGGTTTCTTGAAAAGGGTTCCCTGCCCCAGTAATTCGCTTTTTTCTTCCTCGTGGAAGAGCCGGATGACCCCGTATTCCCCGTCATACCCTCCCAGCCGAATGACCCGATCATTTCGCATCCTGTCGATAGCCCGAGCAAGCAGGGGCCCGCCCGACTGTTCCAGTTCTTCAATGGGGGCCTGCATGAGGATGTGAAGCTCGGGTCCAATGGCGGTCAGGAGATCTTCATAGGCAGACATCACTTTTTTGGTGGAAGGGCCGCAGTCGAGGAGCTCAGAGAGTATTTCCTGAAGTGGAATGAGGCTGTGAAAGCCCTTAGAGAGTCTTGGTTTTTTGCGGTCGGAAAGTTCTTCCACGCGATGAAGAACGCCCACAGTCAATGGTTTGCCGCAGGAAGGGCAGATCCCCTTGTTGGCAATGGTTTCCCCGGGCTCAAACCTTATATCGCATTTCCGATGGCCGTCCAGGTGATACTTGCCCTCTTCAGGATAGAACTCAATGGTCCCCTCAAAGCCATGACCAGTGACCATGGCATCCAGAATGGTGTCATAGTCCAGAGGGGTATCAAAGATGTTGGCCTCTCTGCCCAACTTACCCGGAGAATGCGCATCTGAATTGGAGACCAGGAGGTAATCATCCAGGGCGGAGAGAAGCCTGTTCATGGGAGGATCGGAGGAAAGCCCGGTCTCGAGGGCATGAATGTGGGGAGTGAGATCGTCAAAACATTCTTCAATAGCATCAAATCCCGATTTGCTGCCGAAGAGAGAAAACCAAGGGGTCCAGATATGGGCAGGGATGAAAAAGGCCCTGTCACTCACCTCCAGAACGATCTCCAGGAGATCCCTCGCATCCAGACCCAGGATGGGCCTGCCATCTGAGGTGATATTTCCGATCCTGTCCAGACGCTCCTGGAATTTGATCACAGAGGGAAAATCAGGCAGGAGGATCAGGTTGTGCACTTTTCGGGTTTTTCCGTCCCGCTTGTAGATACAGCTTATCTCACCGGACAGGAGGAACCTGGTGGGACTTTTGCAAGATGGGGGAATTTCTGTTTCAATATCCCTTGTCAGGGGTGGTGCAAGCTGGTACAGACCGTTTTCCGCCTCCACCAGTTTTTCCTGGAGTTCCTTGACCCACCCGGGATGGGTAAAATCACCCGTCCCGATAACGGCGATCCCTTTTTTTTGGGCCCAGAGGGCAAGATGTTCAGGATCAAGGGTCTTTGAGGTGGCCCTGGAGTAGTGGGAGTGGATGTGTAAGTCGGCGATAAACGTCATAGAATGCAAATTGTCGTATTCTAAAGAAGATACTTGAGGCGGGTTTCGATTTCTTCCCTGGGGACCGCCCCAAGCAGTTTATTGACCTCTTTTCCTTCCTTGAAAAAGATGATCGTCGGGGTACTCATGACATCGTAGCGGGATGCGGTCATGGGGCTTCTTTCAATATTGAGTTTGGTGATTTTGGCCTGGCCTGCGTAGTCCGATGCCATCTGATTGAGAATAGGGGTCAGGGTATGGCAATGGGGGCAGGAGTTGGAGTAGAACTCCAGGAGAACAGTGCCGGGGAAAGTGAGCACCTCTTCATTGAAAGTCCTGTCCGTGGTTTCTACCACATAATTATAGAACGGTATGGTTTTGAGGGGTTCATGGCATTTGCCGCACCGGGGGTCATCATCTAAAAGGGCTTTAAAGATGCGGTTTTTTGTGCCGCACCCGGCACAGGGGATGATCGTGGTCTCCGGTTCAATGGTCCCCCCGCATTTGCCACACTTCGGGTGTTCCTTGAGTCGCGTCTTGGGAATGCGGTTGTTCGTCCCGCAACCGGTGCATTTTATAAAGACAGCATCCTGGTTCATGGCTTTGTCCTTGTCGTCACCCTCATATATGGTTTTTCCCTTGAAAACAAGCCCTAAAGCCGTCATCATCTTTATTCCTCTCGGAGGCCCTGGTGGTAATTATATCCCGGCCCCTTAAAATGACCCACAGGAGGGTTTTCCTGTGACAGCGCATTCTGCCTGGTGGCGTATTCGAAGAGACGAGCTTTTGGCTTTGGCCCGTGAGAGATGTCCCGTCTGCGTCTATAATGAGGAAATCATTAATGAAATTTTCTTTGACATGTTATCCGTGGAAGCCATGGACCGTCTTTTCTATCCTGTTCCTATCAATCCGTACCTGGAGATCGTGAGGAAAGCCCATGAGATGGGCGCGGGTCTCCAATATACATCATCTGCAGAAGGAAAACGCCTCCTGGACCGGATACCCGGCTTGGCCTCTCAGCGTCTGTTGTTTACCCCTGAAGCCCCGTCACAGGAAGACT
>JAFDIX010001012.1 GCA_019307805.1 Deltaproteobacteria bacterium
GCTGAAAAAGCCTTCATCACCTGGAACCTGAATTAACCGATAAGGCCACCCGGGAAAACCGGGCAAGATCAATACAAAAAATAGGGGTTATTACAGATGACATTGGATAGAACAATGACCACAACCATCGACACTGAAGTCTGTATAGGTTGTGGAGAGTGTGTCAGGGTTTGCCCTCAGGATACCATCTCTATGCAGGGCAAGATAGCTTGCATAACGGGTGATAACTCTCTAACGTGTGATCATTGCAGGGCGGCCTGCGTTTCCGGGGCTGTTACCGTAAGTGGTATTGATGAATCATTGTCTCGTTTTGAAAGTTTTCAGGCTGAAAGGAAATGGCTGCCCCACGGTAAATATGATATCGTAGGGCTGGTTAACCTTATGCAATCCAGGAGATCCTGCAGGAATTACCTGGAAAAACCGGTAGAAAAAACTCTGCTGAATGATCTGGTAAAAATCGGAATTACCGCACCTTCCGGATCGAACTGTCAGATGTGGTCATTTAACGTTCTCCCAGACCGTTCGTCGGTAGAAGCATTTGCTCACAGGGTAAAACGGTTTTACGAAAACCTGAACCAGATGGCTGAAAAGTCCTGGCTGAGATTTCTGCTCAAACTTGTCAGAAAACCAGAGTTGGACTCATACTATGAAAACTATTACCAGAGTGTAAAAGAGGGACTGGCCGATTGGGATGAAAATGGAAAAGATCTCCTGTTTCATGGGGCGCCGGCGGTTATCATAGTTGCATCAAAAAAAGAGGCGAGTTGCCCGTCAGAAGATGCCCTGCTTGCAACACAAAACATCCTGATCGGTGCTCATTCCCTAGGATTGGGAACCTGTCTGGTTGGATTCGTAGTGAGTGCAATGAACAGGGACAGGAAAATCTGTGACGTTATCAAGCTGCCGGAAGATGAAAGCGTGTATGCAGTGATAGCGGTTGGTTATCCGGATGAGAAGTATCAATATGTAACGGGGAGGAAGCCCGCTTTGATTCGGACAATAACCCTCTCTCACTGATTCTGAAGTTTTTTATTCCTGACAACCTTCTTCAACCGGTTTGGGCAACAGGCTTGCCAGGACGAAGCCTGATATTTTGCGTCCTAATTGTCCGAATTTTATCCAATTTAGATCAAAACGGCCTGTTGACAATATATCCGACATCTGGTAGATATACTCTGATTGACGGCATCTGGATGAGAATGGGCACCTTAGAACAAAGGATAAATCGGTCTATCCTACTATAGTAAACAGACCGAAATTTCAGCTTAATCCGCTTTCAAAAATCAAGTTCTTCAAAATCAAAAAGATTTAAAAAGATTTATTAATAATATAAACTTTATTTCGTGCTATCCACCTTTCGTTTTGTTACATCTGTGAGTAATTTGAGAATTCATCAGCTTTTTTAAGGAGGTTTAAAATGGCTAAAAAATGGGTGTATTTTTTTGATGAAGTTGATAAGGCTAAAGAATATCTTGGAGGAAATTGGGAAGATGTTAGAGGATTTCTCGGCGGCAAAGGAGCAAATCTTGCGGAAATGACGCGTATAGGTGTGCCAGTGCCTCATGGTTTTACTATAACAACTGAAGCCTGCAATGCATATCTTGATTCTAAAGAAACTATTCCTGAAGGGATGTGGGACCAGGCAAAGGAGGCTCTAAAAACAATAGAAGAGGAAACCGGAAAGAATTTCGGCGATCCTGAAAATCCGCTATTGGTTTCATGCCGTTCAGGGGCAAAGTTCTCCATGCCCGGGATGATGGATACAGTTTTAAACATCGGTCTGAATGATGAAACAGCCAAAGGTATGATAAAGCTAACCGGAGACGAACGCTTTGTATATGATTCATACCGCCGCCTTGTACAGATGTTCGGCAGTGTTGTGATGGAAGTTACGGATGAAATTTTTGAGGAGGTGCTCACCGAAACCCGCGCCAAAGCCGGTGTTGAAACCGACTCGGAATTGTCCTCCGATGACTGGAAAAAGATAACGAATAAGTTCAAAGTGATTTTTAAAAAGCAAACCGGCCATGAATTTCCCACTGATCCTTATAAACAGCTTCAAATGGCGACGGAAGCTGTTTTTAAAAGCTGGAACGGTAAGCGTGCCATTGACTACCGCAATGCCGCCGGCATTCCCCATGATCTGGGAACAG
>JAFDIX010000381.1 GCA_019307805.1 Deltaproteobacteria bacterium
CGCTGCGATATCACCGACAGGCAACAGGTAGCGGCCCTCGTGGATGATGTGGCAGCCGAATTCGGACACATGGATATACTTGTGAACAACTCCGGCACAGGGGGAAACGAAAAACCGATTCTGAAGATGACCAATGAGGACTGGGACCGGGTCATCGACACGAACCTGAAAGGCGTCTTCATCCTCTCCCAGGCCGTGGTGGGAAAAATGGTCGAACGGGGTCAAGGGGGAAAGATCATCAACGTGGCATCCATCGGCGCCCTGATCGGCTGGCCTAACATGTCCGCATATTGTGCCAGCAAGGGAGGATGCCTGCAACTGACAAAAGCGATGGCCTTGGAGTGGGTTCGATATGATATCCAAGTAAATGCAATCCTGCCGGGGTATTTTGAGACACCTATGAATAAAGAGTTTTTCGCGACTGAGGCCGGTGCAAGAGTGATTAAGAGCAGTATCCCCATGAAGAGGATAGCCCAGATTGAAGACATGAAAGGTGTTGCCATCCTTTTGGCTTCGCAGGCTTCCAGTTTTATGACCGGGTCTGCCGTCGTGGTTGATGGGGGTCATACCTGCTGGTGATTGAATTTTGACAGCTTCCTTAAAGGGCAGATGCTCTCTTTTGGTTATGACTTGTTGATATTATCATGAAACAATATCAATTTTTTGCCAATTTTGCGCCTTTTTGTGGCTGCTCCAACTATTTTAGGGAGAAATCGTGAAATCCTACAAAACCATACTCTTGGAAAAAAAGACAGGTATCTGTTATCTCACTCTGAACCGTCCAAAGGTACGCAATGCCTTTAATCAGGAGATGATCGACGAACTCAGAGATGCTCTGCGACATATTGACAAGGATGAGGAGATTCGGGTACTTATCATTACTGGCGAGGGAAAAGCCTTCCAGGCAGGCGCTGATATTGCAGAGTTGAGTGTTATGACGCCGATGCAAATACTGCGTTGGAACGAAGGGATTGTACGGGTTAACGCAGCCCTTGAAGAGCTGAGGCAACCGGTTATTGCGGCCATTAACGGTGCGGCCATGGGAGGGGGTTTAGAGTTAGCGATTTCGTGTACGCTCAGAATCATTGCTGAATCCGCAAAGATGGCTCTTCCGGAGGTTAAGTTGGGTATCATCCCGGGAACCGGCGGAACCCAGCGTCTGCCTCGCCTGATCGGAAAGGGGAGGGCCGCTGAACTGCTCCTCACCGGTGAGATCATTCATGCACAGGACGCTTTTCATATGGGCCTGGTGAACAAGGTGGCACCTGATAACAAGGTCGTCGAAGCGGCCGAAGAAATGGCCCACAGGATAATGTCCAATGCCCCTATTGCCGTGGAAATGGCCAAAAATGCCCTCGAGATCGGTAAGGACCTACCATTGGAACATGCGGTCCAATACTCACAGAAAAACTGTGTGACCTGTTTCAGCACAGAAGACATGAGAGAAGGCATGGCTGCCTTCTTAGAAAAACGCAAGGCCAATTTCAAAGGAAAATAGAAAAGAGAGTATAAGATGCCATTAGAAATTGTGATGCCTAAACTCGGCCTAACCATGACCGAGGGCCTAATTGTCGAGTGGAAAAAAGCAGAAGGGGATAAAGTCAAAAAGGGAGAGATCCTTTTTGTCCTGGAAACGGAGAAGGTAACTTACGAGGTGGAGTCGCCCGAGGACGGTATCCTTGGTAAAATTCATGTGCAGGCCGGTGAGACGGTCCCTGTGGGGGCCCCGGTAGCCCACCTCCTGAAGCCGGGAGAAGACGCTTCGGTGCTGGAACAGGCGATTTTGAGTCTGGAACAGATGCGGATGGCTGACAAAGCGATGGCAGCGGAACCTACCTCCATAGAGGGACAGGTGCCCGACAGGCATGCAAACATACAGAAAGACGGGAGGTCCAAGGCCTCGCCCCTGGCCAAAAGGACCGCCAGGAAACATCATATTGAACTTCGAACTGTGATAGGCACGGGCCCCGACGGCATGATCATCAAAGAGGACGTGGACAAAGCCCGTCAGTCGGTGGTGCAAACGATATCTTCCGCCCCCCTTTCACCGGATGTACATAAAGAGGGCGAACTGGTTCCGCACAGCGGTATGAGGCTGGCCATCGCCAGGAACATGATGGCAAGCAAGGTAGAGACGGCACAAACCTACATGAGCAACACGGTCGATGCCGGGAAAATCGTTCAATACCGCAAGGAAATGCTGCAGAAGATTCAGGCTTTACATGGTGTAAGGATCACCATCACCGATCTCATGATGAAGATCACTGCTGCAGCAATCGCCGAACATCCCATCATTAACACACGGTGGACAGATCAAGGCACCGTCTTCATTGCGGATGTACATATGGGCATGGCCATGGCACTGGACGATGGCCTCATTGTTCCTGTCATTCGTGATATCAATAAAAAGCAGATCGTGCATATCGCAAAAGACCGGATGGCCCTGATCCAGAAGGCGAGAGAGAACCGGTTCCTTCCGGATGACATCAGCGGAAGTACGTTTACCCTGTCCGCCATGGGCATGTTCGGGACCGAGCAGTTTACAGCTAACATCAATGTCCCGGAAAATGCCATTCTGGCGGTAGGCGCCATCATTGACAAGCCGGTGGTCGTTGACCGTGGGATACAGATCCGTCCCATGATGAATCTCACCCTCACCTATGACCATCGTGCTATCGATGGGGCAGAAGCAGGGAAATTCATGCGGACGCTCATGTCATTGGTGGAGGATCCGGTCCCTGTTCTGGAGCAGCGGGTCATTCCGGGGGACGCGCCCGAAAGGCGTATCACCATCATCGGTGGTGGCATGGGTGGATATCCGGCGGCCATTAAGGCCGCCCGAATGGGGGCAAAGGTGACCCTCATTGAAAAAGGGCGCCTGGGGGGCGTGTGTCTGAATTGGGGGTGCATACCCACCAAGTCCCTGCTGCAGTCCTGCCAGGTTATCAAGACCGTCACTGAATCAGATCTGTTCGGTATTCGGTGCGGGGATCACCAGATCGATCTCAAGGCGATCATGGGGCGCAAAAACCGCGTGGTGAGCCAGCTTCGAGCGGGTGTGGAAAAACTTTTAGCTGCAAAACAGGTCCGGATCATACAGGGCACCGCCCAGATTATGGATCCCTCATCGGTTCAAGTGCAAGAAACGGGCGAGACGGTTAAATCGGACAAAGTCATTATTGCCAGCGGATCCAGCCCCCGAAAACTGGACTTGAAAGGCATGGACGGCCCCGGCATGTGGGACAGCGACGACTTCCTGGGAATGAACCGGTTGCCCAAGCGGGTGGCCATCATCGGCGGAGGGGTTATTGGTGTTGAGTTTGCACAAATTCTGAATCGGCTCGGGGCGGATGTTACTATCCTGGAGATGTTGGACGGCCTGGTTCCGGGGGTGGATGGGGAAATCGCTCTGGCACTGGAACAGAGGCTCGTGGAAGAAGGAATTAAGGTCTTTACAAAGGCCTCTATCAGAGAGATCAAGCATCGGAGAGGAAGCAAGACCGTTGAATTCATTGCGGATGGCAGGACCATGAAGTGCGTAGCGAGTAAAGTCATTATATCTGTCGGCCGGAATCCGGATCTGACCTGGCTGAATGCCGAGAAACTGGGCCTGGCGACGAAGGACGGGGCTCTTCAGGTCAATGAGCGGATGGAAACAAGTATCCCCGGGATTTACGGGGTCGGCGATGTGGTCGGTGGGATTATGCTGGCCCATGTGGCTATGGCAGAGGGGGAATGCGCAGCAAAAAACGCCATGGGCGACGAATCGGAGATGAGGTATGATGTCATTCCCTCATGTATCTACACGTCCCCAGAGGTGGCTGTTGTGGGATTGAGCGAGGAGCAGGCAAGGGAGCGGTTCGATATTGAGGTTGGGCGGTTTTCCTTTCACGGATCCGGAAAAGCCCTTGTGCTGAATGAAACTTTCGGCATGGTGAAGATCATCGCGGAGAAAAGATCCGGGCGGGTCATTGGCGTTCACATGATCGGCCCCCATGCCACCGACATGATCGGTGAAGCGGTTCTGGGTATGTCCATGAAGATGACGGTCCAGGAACTGGCCAGCGCGGTTCACCCCCATCCGAGCCTCTCCGAGGCGGTGATGGAGTCTGCCTTATCCCTTTGCGGAGGTGCCACACATATGCCGTAGTCGGCAAGCGCATGGCGCATAGGCCTGTAAATCTACGGCTGCATATTTGGTTGGGGGGAGGTTTAAGAGATGGATTTTGGATATACAGAGGAAGAGCAGGAATTTAGGGAAAAACTGAGTAAGTTCTTAGACAAAGAACTGACCGAGGAGATCGCCAGGCAGAACTGGGAAGACCTGGGGGTTGGGGCCGAGGCCCGCGAATTCAGCCGTAAGTTGGTTGCTTACGGATTCTTAGGTATGAGTTGGCCAAAAGAATACGGGGGGCGGGGCCTTGCACCCACCTACGATTTTATTCTCTTGGACGAATTGGGAAAAAGATGGGGGGCCCATGTGCCGCTTGATGTGGGTTATACCATGGTGGGGCCTACGATTCTGCGGCGCGGCGGCGAGGCCCTTAAGAAGGAGTTTCTACCGAGGATCATCAACGGCGAAATAGAATTCTGTCTCGGTTATACGGAACCGAACGCAGGGTCAGACCTGGCGTCCATGAACATG
>JAFDIX010001013.1 GCA_019307805.1 Deltaproteobacteria bacterium
GCGGATGAGGCCGCAGAGGTTGCCAAAAAGGTGATCGATGCGGTGAAGGTCCCCGTGGTTCTCTGGGGAACGGCAAACAACCAGAAAGATGAAGAAGTGCTTAAGGCCATATCAGAGAAGTGTGAAGGGAAAAACCTGGCCTTGGGTCCGGTTGAAGAGGCAAACCACAAGGGCGTGGGTGCCAGTGCTCTCGGTTACGGGCACTGTATTGTTGCATCCTCGCCCATTGATGTGAACCTGGCAAAACAGCTCAACATCTTACTTGGCAACCTCGGCGTCCAGGGCGAAAAAATAATAGTGGACCCCACGACAGGAGGTCTTGGATATGGACTGGAATACAGCTATTCCGTGATGGAGCGCATCCGGATGGCCGCCCTGACACAGGAAGACGACAAGCTCCAGGCACCCATGATCTCCAATGTGGGCAATGAGGTCTGGAAAAGTAAAGAGGCCGGTCAAAGCATCGAAGAGGCCCCTACCCTCGGGGATCCGGAAAAACGGGCCATTCTCATGGAGAGCGTGGCAGCCGTCTGTTATCTTCTCGGCGGTGCGAATATTGTGATCCTGAGACACCCCGAAAGTGTTCGCATGACCCGCTCCTTTATCGATCTCATGATCAACGGTGGCATGGCGTCGGATGTCGGGGCCGTTTCAAAGGTCCTCGAGATGCAAGAGGCGGACCTGCTCTCGATTTCACCGGAACCCGATCTGGACTTCGGTGAAGGGGAGAAAGCCCCTGAAAAGAAACCGGCCAAACCCGAAAAAAAGGAAGCAAAGGAAGCTCCGGCGCCAAAGAAAGAGACCGCTCCCAAGGCGGAAAAGCCCAAAGAAAAGGTCGTTGAGTTAAAACCCAAGGACGAGAAAAAGGCCGAGGTGAATGAAGAGGCCAATGCCAAAGCGGAGGCAGAAGGAAAGGCCAGGGCCGAGGCCGATGCTAAAGCCAAGGCAGAGGCCGATGCCAAGGCGGAGGCGGAGACTAAAGCCAAGGCCGAGGCCGATGCTAAAGCCAGGGCCAAGGCCGAAGCAGAGGCAAAAGCGCTGAGATACAAAAGGGCCATGGAAAGGGAAAAGCATGAAGCCGAGATGGCGGCTGCTGAATGGGAAGAGATTCCCAAGACAGCCGCTGAGAAGCAGCTTGGCCTGGTGGAAACACTGACTCGGAATCTGGACCGTATACATAAACGGGTATGATAACGGACGAGAAGAGGCAAAAAAAAGGAGTCATAAAATGACAGGGCAAGATGCAAAAGGGAAGATTCGTAGGAGAAAAAAGATTGTCAAGACGGCCGCTGAAAAGCAGTTTAACCTGGTAGACAGGTTGATGGATAACGTTAACCGGATACACAAGCGTGTATCATTGAAAATGCAAACCTGAATAGAATAGAGGAGGAACCTCAAAATGGCTACTGAAGAAGTCAAAAAAGTTGTTGTGAAGAAGGTGAAGACGCCTCCCAGACCGGAGGAGCTGGCGATTGATGTTGCAAGCCAGCAGATGATTGAGAGGTCCAGGGAGATGGGGGTTGAGACCATCTTTGACCGTGCCCAGACCATGAAGGCGTGCAATATCGGAGTCCAGGGGACGTGCTGTAAAAATTGCGCACAAGGGCCCTGCAGGTTGCCACTGCCCAAAGGCGGCATTGAGGGAGAGGATACGAGAAAAGGTCTTTGCGGTGCGACACCGCAAACCATTGCTGCCAGGAACTTTTCAAGGATGGTGGCCGCAGGGGCCGCCGCCCATTCAGACCATGGTAGGGGTGTTGCAGAAACGTTTTTGGCGGCCGCCAGGAAAGAGACAAAAGATTATCACATAAAGGATACGAAGAAGCTGCTTGAGATAGCACCTGATTATGGAGTGGATATCACCGTGGAAGGGGAAAATGGTGAGATTCTTGACCGGGATATTGACGAGATTGCCGTGGAAGTGGGTGAAAATGCCTTAGCCCAGTGGGGCCAGCAGTCGGGAGAGGTCTGTACGGTAAAGAGGGCGCCCGCACCGCGTTATGAGCTGTGGAAGAAGTTAGGGGTAGTCCCACGGGGGATCGATCGTGAGATCGTGGAGATCATGCACCGGACCCATATGGGAGTGGACCAGGATTATGAAAACCTTGTGGAACAATGTACCCGTGCAGCCATTGGGGACGGCTGGGGTGGGTCCATGATCGCAACCGACCTTCAGGATGTGCTCTTTGGTTGCCCTTACCCGGTAAAAAGTTCGGCCAATCT
>JAFDIX010000382.1 GCA_019307805.1 Deltaproteobacteria bacterium
CTTCCCCTGTCAACCACCCATATGGCACCGGCCTCGTTGGTAACGGCAATGTGATTGCGTGATACCACGTAGGGTTTTTCTTCTCTGATGAAGAGGTCGTTGTTGTAAAAGACATCAGCATCCGGGTTCCGGGACTCCCTTCCCACAAGAAAAGGGAATTTGGTAATAAGGAGCTGCCGGTCGGTCAAGGTCTCTTTGGCCTCTTTGGTCTGCCCCGCCATGATGAGTTCAAAGGTATGCCCTTTCTTTCGCTTCTGGGCCGGTTCCGGGGGCCTTTCCGCCAGCATGTTGCTTACCTGCCGCAACCGTTCAAAGAGACTCTTGAGAATGGGGATAAGCATCGAGGGTTTTGTTCGCAGCAGCTCGTTGAAATGCTCACGGTCGATGACCCTGACTTTCAGATCAGACATGGCCTTTACCGTGGCGGATCTGGGGCGGTCTTCAATGAGCCCCATTTCCCCAAAGACCTGCCTTTCCCCCAGGGTGGCCATCTTCACTTCTCCCTTTCCTGACCGCTTTGTTACATCCACCGTGCCTGTGAGAATAATATACGCCGATGTGCCCTTTGTGCCCTCCTCTATGATAACGTCACCAGCAGCGTATCCTTTGATCACATCCATCGGTCCCTCCAGCCTGCATTTCTATTTTACTTTCAAATACCATAATTTACAAAAATTTTGAATGATTTTCCACGTATGCTACAAACATGCACAAATTGAGCACTGATTTTGTATCAACAATCAGATTTTTTGGTCCGGGAAATAACGATAACGCCACCAGTTTCTTGACTCATATCCATTATTTTGGCTATATTCACCTGATTATGAATCCCATACTCATAGAGCTTATGCCGGATGTGCCCGGATTTGATCATTTCATTGGTTCCTGGGTCTGTACTGGAAGGCAAAATATCCTGGTCGATGTGGGACCGTCCAACGCCGTCGATCGCCTCATAACCGGCCTGAAAACCATGGGCTTGGAAAGGGTGGATACCGTTCTCCTGACCCATATTCATCTTGATCATGCCGGGGGCTTGGGTACCTTTCTGGAACATTACCCCATGGCAAAAGTCATATGCCATGACATGGGCATCAGACACCTGGTGGATCCCTCCAGGCTTTGGGCGGGCAGCCGAAAGGTCCTTGGCCAGGTTGCAGAGACCTACGGCCCACTGAAGGCACTGGAGAGGGAAATGCTGATTTCCCATCTGGACGCACGGATTGACGGGTTGGAGATTCTTGAAACCCCGGGCCATGCGCCCCATCACCTCAGTTTCAGCTATCAAGGGGTTCTGTTTCCAGGAGAGGCAGGCGGAAACTATTCTGTCCTGGGGGACACGGACTACATGCGACCGGCCACCCCTCCCATCTTTTTCATGGAGAATTGCCTGAACAGTATTGATCACTTACTTTCCCTTGGGGACAGGCCTATTTTTTACCCCCATTTTGGCAGGGCCGAAAGGGCCCAACCCCTGTTGAAGAGGCATCGCAAACAACTCCTGCGATGGGAAAAAATCATCAAACAAGAGACCTCATCAGGGGATTCCCTACTGGTGGAAAGGTGTCTGGACAGGCTCCTTGGGGAAGATCCGGATCTCCATGCCTTTGCAGCCATGACACCCGAGGCCCAGGAGAGGGAACGGTTTTTTATGACCAATTCTGTTACGGGATTTTTGGGCTATCTGGAAGGTAAACGAGAGTAGGGAAAATTCCAAACCCCAAGCCTCCCTATCCCAGCAGGCTCTTCAATATCGTCTGGTAATCCTTACCTCCAAGGCCTGCAAACAGATCCTTTGAAACCCCGACCCCCATCATTTCCTTTTGTATCCCCCCGGCCATGTGGGGGACAGAAGTCTCCAGGACTTCAAGCCCTCCCTCGGTCTCAAACAAAAGGTCCTCTTCTGCGGCCGGTACCAAGACCGATTGATAGGGTTGAATCTTTGCATAAATCTTCGACAGCCCCCACCTGAGCCAACCGGTGCCTCGAACACCCGTATAAAGAACAAATCGTTTTCCTGAAAATGGGATCTCGAAAGACCCTTTGATCTTCAATTTGCGAAGGAAATGCCTTGGTGTGAGGGCCAGATAATCTATGCTGCAGTTATCGAAAGGGACTGACAGGGGTGAAACAGCCTCCGGGTCTATCGTATCAAGATCCAGTACTTCAAGGGCTTCCTCGAGGTCTGCCATTTCCACCGGCTTTTCCGACGTCTTCTTGTTGGGATCGAGCAATTCAAAGGCGAGGCTCGAATGGTTCTGAATCTCGAAGAGGGTAACGCCCTTGCCAATGCCATGGATTCTCCCGGCCGGTATTGTGTAGACATCTCCGGATCTCACACTGATACTGTTCATCAGGTGATGAAGATATTTTCCCTTGATCCCCTCCAGGATCTTCTCAGGGGTGACCCTGTCCTTAAAGCCCAGGTATATCCTGCTTCCCGGCCTCACTGCCAGGACATGCCATATCTTGTCCCGTCCCACCATGGGGAGCCCCTTTGCCACCGTATAGGGATCATTGGGATGGACTTCGATGGGATGGCTTTTTGCGGTGGAAAGGAATTTCAAGAGCAGGGGGAAAGGTTCTCTTGGATCCAACTCCATATCCAGGCCCAGCAGCTTCTGCTGATACCCTCCCACCACCTCGGTCAAACTGCGGCCTGCCAGCGACCCGTTAAGGACGAGGCTTTCGTGGGGTGGCCCGGAAATGGTCCATATTTCCCCGATCTTTCCTGTCCATCCACCCCAGACCTTTCTGATCCGGTGGAGAGACATCTCGAGAGGGTAAAGTTGTTCTTCGGGAGTCATCTGAAGACCTCTTCCACAGCCATTAAAAAATATCCCGTACTGACATGTCCAAAAGCCCTTGGGCATCGGAATGAAAGTGTCAATCCGTAAAATTTTTATCATCTTTGAGCCAAAGGATCAAGGGGAGGAGAATGTGATTGACAAGGGCACCCTCCATTATTATTATTGACACTAAATTGCAATTAGGAGCAGTCAATGGGAGATGAACTAGACCGTTTCAGGTCCTTTGTATCCTTGAAAGGTCTCCGCAATACACCTGAGCGAGAAGATATTATCACAGAAATTTTCGCATCACCCGATCACTTCGATGTGGATGAACTCTACCTTCGGCTCCGGGGGACAGGAAGTAAAATTTCCAAGGCCTCTATTTACAGAAACCTCCCCCTGATCAAGGAATGCGGGTTGATCAGGGAAATCTGGCACGAAAACGGGCATATGCATTATGATCCGGTCTACGGACGCGGTCACCATTGCCATCTCCGCTGCCTCAAATGCGGCAAGGTCATTGAGTTTGTTGAAAAGGAACTTGTGGCCCTGGAAAAGCGTTTGGGAAATAAATACGATTTTGAGATTATCGAACACCGACTGGATGTGACAGGCTATTGTGCCCATTGCAGACAAACGGATTGAGCCTTCACGTGTTTGATTTTTCCTTTCCAATAGACCTAGACGGGGTATTTCATGATCAATAACAACCAATTCGAAAAGGCCAACTTTAGCGTCATCATAAAAGACGATGAAATCGGAAGGATTGAAGATCGGCTCAACATCATCGATGTCTTTCTCGGTACGGAAGAGCATGTCACCCTGGAGGAGCTGGTGAAACTTCTGAGAGAGAAAGGCTACAACTTCCATCCCGACTTTGTCCGCCAGTGCATGAATCGGTGGGTGGGGCACGGTTTTGCCCAAAAAGAGACTTTTGAGGGACAACCGCCACGTTATGAGCACCGGCACCTGGGGAAGCACCATGACCATATGATTTGTACCAAGTGCGGCAAAATAGAAGAATTCAGCAATCCCGAAATAGAGAAACTCCAGATGGGAACAGCCACATCCCTGGGATTTCACATACTCCAGCACAAAATGGAGATCTACGGCCTTTGCTCAGAATGTTTTTCCGAGCGCAGTATCCTTTTACCGCTTTCTATGGCCAAGGTGGGGGAACAGGTCCTTATCAAGGAGATGATAGGCCCGGGAAATGCCAGGGGCAGGTTGTCCTCCATGGGCCTTCGCCCTGGGGATACCCTGGAAATTATCAACAACAATGGTATGGGCAGACTCATTGTGGGGCACGGCGCCACCCGACTGGCCATGGGCAGAGGCATTGCCCAGAAAATCATGGT
>JAFDIX010000383.1 GCA_019307805.1 Deltaproteobacteria bacterium
TTCACCGTCTTTGGTTGTAATGGACATGCTGGTAGGATTCAATTTGCCCACAGGTCCGTGCTCATCGCTACGCATTTTCATCATGTTTTCTCTGGCCACATCTATGTTGTAAAAACTGGCCAGGTGCCCTCTCTCCATGATTTCCCTGGCATTGTATCCGGTCAACCGTTCCATGCCTTCATTAAAAATGAGAACATTTCCTTTGGTATCCACAACAACAATACCATCAACAGTGCTCTGGATCACGTTTTCAAAAAATGTATTGGATTTCTCAACCTCACGTTCAAGTTTTATTCTGGGAGTGACGTCCCTGGATACCTCTACAATCTGAGCGATCTCACCTTTTTCATTGAAAATGGGTGCAATGGTAATCACATCATAATGTTCTTCTCCTTTTTCATCCCGGATTTCTTTAATCGTACTGAAAATCTTCTGCTCTTTTATTTCTTCTAAATATAATAAATAGCATGTATGTCCGGCCTCTCCACACGATTTTTCCAGCCCATACCTCACTTCATAGCAATGCTTCCCCAGGACATCCTCGTAAGTGAAATTGAAATCGTTAAGAAAGGTCTGATTAACTGCCTCAATGGTCATATCCATGTTTACTACCATAACCCTGTAGGGAAGCGAATCCAGTATAATTTGAGTGTATTTTTTTTCTTTTTCTTCGTGTTCTTGACGTTTTTTTTCTATCTCGGTCTTTTCAATCTCCACCTGGACAAGATCAAACAGAAGCCTGGCTCCCCTGTGGCCTATTAAGGAAATTTCCGGCGGTGTTGTCTGGCGAATTGCCTCCCTTACTTGTGTTGACCCGGTTAGTTCGATGATAAAATTTAATTCCTTCAGTCTGTAAAGGTCCTGGAAATTGCTGCTTGTGAAGAGTTTATGCTTTTTTGCATAAACCAGGCCTGGCGCTTGAGAGTCTACATCAGCCACGCCCAAAATTTTCATTTTGAGCCTTGACAGTCGTTCGTTATCCAGCATTTGAAGAAGGTCATAACAGGCCTTTCCGCCACCCACAAATGCCACATTGAGGGGCAGATCAGCCTGGTTGCCTCGAACGACTCGTGCCGATTCATCGGGCCAGTTTTTTTCTGGCGCTATTACGACCTCTCCAGTCAAATGGTTCTCCTATGCTTTTTTCTCAAGCCTGTCGACTACCTTATTTTCCATATGCTTAACTATCAATTCTAAAGCAACACTTGCTCTTATAGGACCTGAATTGTTCCATCCTTTTTTAAGCGCCTCCTCTTTTTTTTCTCTAAATTGTTCAACGCTGTCAGCCATGTCTTGCCAGGCAAATAGCTTTTGAAGGACATGGCGTTCAGGTGCTGTAAGGTCCTTTTGCGTATCGAATGATCGACCGCTAGTAGTCGTAATAATCATAGGGTAATCTGCTCAAATGGAACGTTTTCTTTTTTGTATGGGTGTTAGTTGAGCAATCTCGCAAATTCTGTTATCACAAACTTGATCTTTAACATTATCGCCAAATAGGGCTGAAATTCAAGAAAAAAGCCCGGGGGATCATTCAGACATGATCTCACGGGCTTGAATATCACTATCCAGAAAAAAACACTATCATACTTCTGGTCTGGGAAGCACTCCCGCCATTTCTGCAATCTCAGGCACACGGTGTTCCCATTCGATGGCCATGAGGTGAACCCCGGCTATTCCCTCCATCTCTCTAAATTCCTCAATCTGTTCTATGGCAAATTTAATACCTGCTCCGGCCACTTTGCCTTTACCTGCCCCTTGTAACCGTTTGATAATGGAGTCCGGCACATCCATCCCTGGTACTTGCTTCGACATATACCGGGCCATACCAACGCTTTTCATAGGGGTGACGCCTGCCAGTATATAGCATTTCTCATGAAGCCCCATATCAACAACCTTTTTCATGAATTCTCTGAATCTATCCATATTATAGATGCATTGGGTCTGGATAAAGTCTGCTCCGGCTGCAATCTTTTTTGCCAGACGATGCACACGGAACTCAAAAGGCTCGGCAAATGGGTTGGATGCCGCGCCAATAAAGAGTTTAGGTGGTACATCGATATCCTCCCCATTCAGGAATTTTCCTTCATCTCTCATGGTCTTGACCGCATGGATCAACTGCATGGAGTCAATATCAAAGACGTTCTTTGCCCCGGGGTGGTTGCCGAATCTCTGATGGTCACCTGAGAGGCAGAGCATATTCCTGATGCCATGGGCATAAATACCGAGGATGTCGCTCTGTATTGCAAGGCGGTTACGATCGCGACACACCATCTGGAAATTGGGTTCCAGCCCTTCATGTAAGAGAATAAGTGAGGCTGCCCAGCTGGACATCCGCACGACCGCCGTCTGGTTGTCTGTGATATTCACTGCATCCACACAACCTTTTAAATGGTGGATTTTTTCTTTAAGATGTTCCACATTTGCACCCTGGGGGGGGCCACACTCCCCGGTAAAGGCAAAGTGACCCGCATTCAGGACCTTTTCGAGGTTACTTCCCGATTTCAGATCGGTCATTGTACCAGTTCCTCCCTCACGCTCTTTCTAGGCCCACCATCCCTGGAAGTTATCCAGTCCTTTACGGGCCTGAACTCCAGGAGATCATCCAGACGACCCAGCTCTGTCATCTTTCTGACGATAATATCCCAGATACAATCCACATCTTTGGATATCTCGCATTTGCCTCCTGCCGAGCCACCGCAGGGCCCGTTCAGCAGGCTCTTTGAGCAGCGGGCAATCGGGCACATCCCTTCAAAATGATGTATCACACAGGTTCCGCAGCCTGCACATCTCTCTTCCCAGATTCCGTGTTGAACAGCGCCCCCAAAAAAGGTTGTATTCAAAGCAGGGAAAAAACGGCGATCAGGATAACGTTCCGACAAAAACTGGGGACCTACCCCGCAGGCCATAGAGATTATTGCATCATAATTGTCTACTATGTCCTTAATTTGATCAACATATTCAGGATCACACTGCCTTTCCAAGGTTTTTTCGTCAACCTCCAGGGGGTGACCATCTTTTTTCCGGGCGATCTTCAAAATGGAGGCGAGAATGCCCACTTCTTTACTCCCTCCTACATTGCACACGGTAACACAGCCTTTACATCCGATGATCAGGATCTTTTTGAAATCCTTGATCATCTCCAGTAGTTCTTTAAGTGGTTTTCGATCGGCAACTATCATGACTCACCTCTTTATGCGGCCTTTTTCAGGTTAACCGGGCTGGGACCTAATTCTTTAATCCTTTCAACCATTTTCCTTGCAATTTCGGCAAATCGCGGGCCTTCGCCGGCAGACAGATTGAACATCTCAACCCGTTCGGGCTCAAGACCTATCTCTTCAAGGGTTTTCTTAACATATTGAACCTTTCTTTTGGCCTTAAGGTTGCCATCCATAAAGTGACATTCGCCTTCAAGACAACCTGCTACGTAGACGCCGTCAGCGCCGTCTTCAATAGCCTTCAAAAGGTGTAGGATATCCACCCGCCCGGTACAGGGGACTTGAATGATTTTAACATTGCTCGGATAAGAGAGTCTCATGGAACCTGCCAGGTCCGCAGCAGAATAGGCTCAGTACTGGCAGCAAAAGGCGAGAATCTGTGGTTCAAAGTTCTTTGCCATGTTTCCTCCTAATGCTTTTATCTATTTTTTGGTTGTTAAGTCATTGAGTTGTAAAAAAATTATCTCTTTACAACTCAATCACCCAACCCATTGACTACTTAACTCTTCGGCCACTCAAACAGCTTGAAAAAGGGCATCTGTCTTGGCGATAATCTGTTCATCAGTAAAGTGCTTCAGGCTAATCGCCTTACCCGGGCATTCAGCCACGCAAGCGCCGCATCCCCGACATTCTGCCGGGTCTATCACTGCATGTCCTTCGTCACCTATTCGGGGTGCGTTGTATGGGCAGCTCCTGACACAGGTTAGGCATACCGCGCACATATCCGGGTTGACTTCGGCCACGACCCCTCCGACAAGGATACCTTCCTTGGATAAGATGGTCATGGCCCTGGCCACAGAGGCCTTGGCCTGGGCAATGCTTTCATCCAGTGGTTTTGGATAATGGGCAAGGCCGGCCATAAAAATGCCGTCAGAAGCAAAATCAACCGGTCTCAGTTTCATGTGTGCTTCAATCAGGAAGCCCTCGCTAGATGGGACGTCCCAGCACATGGTCCATGATTTCCAAAGTGAGTTTCTGCCCGTCAACTGTTTCAAGCCTGGGCAAATGTTCCATGTCATAACGGACGAAAATAACACCTTTTTCCCTGGCCTCGCGGTAAAGGTCTTCTCGGAAGCCATAGGAGCGAATGTCCCGATAGAGTATGTAGACATCAATCGCCGGATTTATCTTCTTAAGCGTCAACGCGCTTTCCAGGCTGTGCGTACAGCATGTTTTACTGCAATATGGCCTTTCAGGTACCCTGGAACCAACACATTGGATGAATACGGCGCTTTTTCCTTCTTTAATGCGAGTGTTCTCGGTGGTGATGGCATCATCGAGTTCCAGATGGGTGAGGACATCGGGATGCTTTCCATAAAGGTACTCCTCGGGTGTGTATCCCTGCCCCCCGGTAGTTAGGATGGTAGCACCATGCTCGATCACCGTGGACGAACCTTTGCCGTTCACAGGAGCCAGGGTGGTTGTGAAATTGCCAATAATACCTGTTGTATCTGTGGCGCTTGTTTCGAGAAAAATCTGGATCAGAGGGTTATCCTGGACCCGCTGAATGAGATTTTGAAGGTAGGGGGCAACCTCTTCTCCTTTCCAAGTGGAACGAAGCCTGCGGGCTATACCGCCAAGTTCGCCTGATTTTTCCAACAGGTATGCCTGATGCCCCTGTTTCGCCGCACTGAGAGCGGCCTCCATACCGGCTACACCTCCGCCAATGACCAGCAGAGAAGGCTTTACGTCGAGTGTGATCTGCTGGAGGGGTTCCACAAGAGCCGCTTTGGCCACGGCCATGCGTACCAGATCCTTGGCCTTATTGGTGGCCTTTTCCGGGTCATTCATATGTACCCACGTGTTTTGATCACGGATGTTGGCCATCTCAAAGAGATATTTATTGAGACCTGCATCCCGGATGGTCTCCTGAAAGAGGGGTTCGTGGGTGCGGGGGGAGCAGGATGCCACTACCACGCGGTTAATTCCCTTTTCCTTGATGACCTCCTTCATCTTGTCCTGCGTGTCCTGGGAGCAGGTAAAGAGGTTGTCTTCCACATGAACCACATTGGGAAGGGTCTTGGCGTAATCTCTGACGGCAGGCACGTCCGCAATTCCGCCGATGTTGATACCGCAGTTGCAGACAAACACGCCAATACGCGACTCCTCTCCAGAGAAGTCCTGTTCAGGGGGGAGCTCTTTTGTGCGTGTCATTGTTCCTCTGGCGCTGGCCAGTACTTCTCCAGC
>JAFDIX010000384.1 GCA_019307805.1 Deltaproteobacteria bacterium
GCTCATTTATTGTCCTGATATCTTTTTGAAAAAGCTCTGCCATCTGTTTTTGCGTCAGCCATACGGTCTCATCCTGCATTTGCGTCTCAATCCGTATGCGGTCATCATCGTTCTGGTAGAGCAGAAATTCGGTTCTTTCAGTAAGATTGTCATTCATCATCATCCCCGAACACATTGCGCAAGGCTCTAGCGTCGTGTAAAGCCTATACTTCGGAAGGCTGAAAACGTTTCGACAATTATGGAGATAGTTGAGCATTAACCGAACTTCCCCATGCTGTGTATTATTTTTAGTTACGTTTACGGCATTTCTCGCCCAGCATACGATGTTGTCGTTTTCGTCCACAAGAACTGATCCGATATTGTATCCCCTACCCACGTTCCTGCTTTGTTGCCACCCTTTGAACACAACTGCATAGGCTACTAATGAGAATATTTTGTCTTTTTCTATCTCCGCTGGCGTAGGATGGTATACCGGCACTTCAACTTGGCAATTATCATTTGCCCGATATGTTACCCCGGCCCTGTGAGACGCACATGATAAGCACATCAGCAACCCAATAATCATTGTACAGACTTTGATAAAATTACTGTTCATATTCGGATCTCCTCATAATTTGCTATTCAAAGTATTGTAGATGGAGCTTCCGCCGTTTAAGATTTCCCAGTCTTTGTGGCCACGGGCGGCGAGGATCTTGATGAGTCGATTCTCCGATGACTCTTGGGGCGTAGGGAAAAAGATACTTGCGGCGTTAGGCCAGGCGAGCGATCCCTACGGCGCCCGCTGCAACTGCGGCAATCGTGCCGAGTCCCGTCCAAAGCATGTTCATGGTTTTTCCTTTCGTGCAAGCGGTACGGTTAGGAAAAGGCAGGCGCCGTTGACGGCGGCAAGGATAAAAAAAAGAAACGTGTAGGTTTGGAAACCGAGTATTGCTCCGGCAATAAGCGGACCAAGAGCAAATCCACCGTCAATCATTTCCACCACGAGGTTTGAATTCATGGCGCGAAAACGGGGTTGGGAAAAATCGAACACCATGGCGCTCAACAGGGGCGTGAGGCTTCCCCAGGCAAGGCCGAGAATGCCCCCCGCCAGGTAGAGGTGCGCTGGTGTGTCGACACGGCCCATGAGTACAAAAACGATTGCCAAGGTCGCCAGGCACCCCGAGCATACCCATGCCTTGTCAAAACGGTCGAACCATTTGATGCCGGCAAGCCTCACAGCGATCATGACGGTAGCGTTGACCAGGAAAAAGGGACCTACTTCGGCCACGCCTATGGTTTTGGCAAATCCCTTGATGTAAAAAAAGACTATGGCAAAGCTGGTGTAGGTCATGAGGGCGAACACCAGAAGGGCGCGGATTTCAAAACCGGCCAGGTCCTCCCTGATGTCCTTGAGGGTCATCCGGGTGTTTCCGGAGCGGGTGCTGCCAGGCCGGTCTCCAATGGTTTTCTTGGCCGCATAAAGCATCGGGAATACCAGAAGCAATGCCCCGGCCATGCATGTGAAGGTCGTCCAGTAGCCGATACCGCTGGCCAGAGCCTGGTCCACCAAGGGCGGGACCAGGGCATAAGGAATTTGGTTGCATACGGCTATGAGCCCGAAGGCAAGCCCGCTTTTGTTGTGAGGAATAAGGCTTACCATCCATGCGATGAGAGAGGTTGCTAATAAAACATAGGAAATGCCATGCAGAACCCGGACCAGGGCCATAGGCCATAATGGTGGGGCTGCTCTGTAAATCAAAAGGCAAACGATCATTCCCCCTGTGCCGGCTGCCGCCCACCGGGCAGCATTGGCGGCATCCAGAAACGGGCTGATGAATGGTCTCAAAACCAGAGCGGTTATGGAAAACAGGCTTAAGAGAAACCCCGCCCCTTGCGGGGACACTCCTACGGTCTGAAGGTGATTGTCGAAGTTATAAAAAATACTCAGGGTGCTGAAGGCAAGAAAATAGGCCCCTAACAACGCATAAAAACCAAAAGGAAGGGTGTCTGAGAGATGATCCGTTTGATGCATAGGGCCCCCGCGGTCTACCCGATGATCTTGGATAAGCTAGTCAGTGCGGCAGCCACCTTTCCCACCCGTGCATTGGGGTTCAATGGACCGAGTTTGTGTAAGGTGGCCATTCCCAGAAGCCGGTCTGCGGACCGGAAAACATCGCTGCCCTTGAAATCAAATAGCTCGGAAATAGAAAGGTCGAGGCTTACGCCGTACAGAACCACGCCCTTTTCGGACACACACGTCCCCGGAAGAGGTCGGGCAAAGGCCTCGAGATCCTCTTTAGCAAACACCAGGCCGGAGCAGACATGCAACATCCTCTCCCTGTCTGAGGAATCTTTGTCCGGGTGGTCGTGAATCATCAGAAATCCTGTGGCGTGCCCAGGGTCCGTGCGTCTTTCCCGGGCCAGCCGCAGCACGTCGAATGCCAGCTCTGAAAAGAGGATACCCTTATCCGGCCAGCGGCACCCAAAATCCATGGCATCATCCAGCCTGTCGAACATCACCGTTTCCAACAGGAGCCCTGGCCACTCTCCTGTTAGCGCTGTCTTGGTGTCTGAACAGACCCGTACAGGACCGTCACTGTTCCTGGAAACTATTTTTCTCCCCAGGAAGAGCGTGCACTGGTCGCCCTCATTTGACGCGGACATGCCCGCGCCCACACAGAGGGATGGCGCCAAACCAGCCTCCTCTAAAAAGGTGTAAAGGGTATGGGGCGAGACAGCCCTTTGCAGCAAGTGAGCCGTTGAGGGGAGGTTGCCGGAAAAATGGAAATAGCCGTTGGGCGTGAATTCAGAATGAATGCCTTCCTCTTTTACAGCGGGTCGCGAATCAGCGGTATTGCGCCACAGAGTGAGGGCTTCTTGGAGATTCCCGGTGATATGGAAAATGGAGTCGAATCCGGCAATTTCCAAGATCTGCTTCACCGCTGGATGCGGCGATATCAGCATGACCTGCTTCTCGGCAGCAGCCTCCTTATGCAGTATAATCAGAAATCGCAGAAACGAACTGGACGCATAATGGGTGTTTTGCAGGTCCACCAATATCAACGGTGCAGGGGTTTTCCGAGCCTTATCCAATACCGTGTCGGCCCACTGGTTGGACCACAGGGCGTTCAGCTTTCCGCTGGGTTTAAGCAGCAGATACGCGCCTTCTTGCTTCCACTCCATGAGGATATCTTCCTGGTTCGATAGTTTCAATACCCATTTCAGAATTTGTTATTCCCGCCCAAAGGTCCTTGTGTGCGTGGCCAAACCATTCAGGGACGGACCAGGGGCAAAAGTTCACTGAGTGCTGCTATGCGATGGATAAAAGTCTTTGGTCTCCCCTGGCGCAGCATCTTGGGCATGTGGTCTATGTACACCGAGGTCATGCCCATTTCCGTTGCTATTTCCAATTCCTTGTCTCCGCCGTCTCCGACGTACACGGTTTCTTTTGGTGTGGTTCCGATCTTTTCCAGTACAGAGCTGAAAAAACGCCTGTCAGGCTTTGCCATGCCCTGGTCACAGGATAGAAGCACGGCGTGGAATAAGCGAATAAGGCCCAGATGAGAGAGTATTTCTCCCCATATGGGCGTACAGTTGGTCAAGAGTCCCAGTCGTAGTCCATTTTCCCGGAATATTTTCAAGACATCCAGTACGCCGGGATAGAGTTTCGCCGCCTCCTGGCGCAGTTCCAGTTCCATGTTCTCAAACCCATGGGCCTGGTCCGGTCCGGCGTCGAGGCCCAGGCTTTCCAGGACATTTTTGTAGCGCCTGTGCGCGCCCATCTTTCCGGCCATCAGGAGCTTGATGTCCTTGCTGAAGGCCTCAGCAAAGGCCACATGGTCCACACCGAGGTGTTGCGCCATGATGCACCACTGGGTCGGGACGTCCGGATCTTCATAAACGAGTGTTCCATGCATGTCGAAAATTACGCCGGAAAAAACCATGGTCATTCTTTTTCGATCTCGATTGATGCCCCAAGTGCGGCCAGTTTTTCATCAAACCGTTCATATCCCCGAAAAACGAGATGCGCATTCAGAACCTCTGTGACACCTTCCGCGGCGAGCCCGGCCAGGGTGAGTACTGCGGCTGCCCGCAGGTCACCCGCAGTCACCTGCCTGCCCTTCAGGCGCTCAATCCCCTTTATGGTCAGCTTCTGACCGTCT
>JAFDIX010000039.1 GCA_019307805.1 Deltaproteobacteria bacterium
GAAACCCGTGACGTCACTTTCCTGGTATCCGATCTCCGGGGCTTCACAGCCCTTTCAATGCGGCTCTCTCCCAAGGAAGTCATTGCCATTCTGAACCGTTATCTCGAATACATGATGGATATCATCGTGGGCTTCAGGGGGACGGTGAACGAAATTGAAGGTGATGGTATTTTGACCTTCTTCGGCGCGCCCCTGGTATCCCACGACGATGATGAACGTGCCATTGCCTGCGCCATAGCCATGCAGAGGGCCATGGAAGATGTCAATGCAGAACAGAGGCGCCGCAACCTTCCTGAATTGCGCATGGGGATCGGTATCAACAGGGGGGAGGTGGTTGTCGGGAACATCGGATCAGAGAAGCGTGCCAAATACAGTGCCATCGGCAGTGCCATTAACACCGCCTACCGCATCGAGTCCTATACTGTCGGCGGCCAGATTCTTGTCAGTCCAGGCATTTATGAAAAGGCAGAATCCATCCTCAAGACCCGGGGAACCGTGGAAGCCCGGTTTAAAGGCATTGACCAACCTGTAATCCTCCATGATGTGGTGGCCATTGAGGGAGACTATCAGGTCTTTCTCCCTGAAAAAAAACCCGAGAATCTGATCTCCCTTGAACCGCCCATGGAGGTCAGGTGCTTTCCCCTGGAAGGCAAGTCAGTTTCCGATGAATCCATCCCGGGCCTTATGACCCGTCTCGGGGAATCCGCTGCAGAATTGGCGTTACCGGAATTGGTGGAGGTGCGCTCCAACCTTAAGATCCTGGTGGATACAAAAGAGGCCTCGCCACTCCCTGAAATATACGCCAAAATAATTTCTGTGGATCAGTCCACTACTTCGCTTGATGGGGTAAAGGTCGGCATAGAATTTACCTGGTTGCCTGAGGAGGCAAAGGCGCTTTTTGATGAAAAGCGTTCTGCTGAACAGCCATCAGAAGGGTGAAGATAACGAGAATATGTGAGGGGTATCACTGCGGGGTCCGCAATGCAAAATCCCTATCCTTCAGATAATACCTTCCATCTTCCGTCATACCCATGATATTGCCCATCATGAGGTACTGGATTGCCTTGGGCCTGTAATCCCTTGATCCAAATCGGAGTAGGCTCGTTTTTGCATATGGAAGCGCCACAGCGGATTCCGGATCAAATGCATTTGTCCCTTTAAGGTCCTCAATGACAACGACATATGCCCTCTTCATCCGCCATGCCTGAATCTTCCGAGTCAAAAAAAAGACCATGACCAGAACACAGCCCAGCAGAATAATTTGCCCGGTTTCACCTATCTGCATATTCCCTCACTCCGTCTTTGTGCCTGTTTGATGTGAAAACCTTATCCGACAGCCTCCTAGGAGACTCCCTCCTGTGGATACAGGGTCTTGATCAGCTGGACCAGTTTTTCATCCCTCCATTTTGCAAGCTCCCCCACGCTTCTGCCCTCTGTTTCAGCCTCTATCCCCTCTATCAGGGCTTCTTTTGCCTCTAAAGGAAAGGTTGTCCACGTGTCCATGCCCTGCCAGGCCTCCTCGCAGGCCGGGCCGAGGTGTTTGAAAAAAGCCTCCATCCCCCCATCTCCCCCATTGAGATGATAGATCAGGTGCTGGCCCATAAAGGCCCATCTAAGGCCGAGCCCCGCGTAAAGGGCCTTGTCCACATCTTCCACACTCGCGATTCCTTTCCACACGATATCAATAGCCTCACGCCAGAGGGCCCACGCCAACCTGTTGGCAACATGTCCGAACGCCTCCTTTTTCAAGACCACGGGAATCTTCCCCACCCCCTCCAGGAAGGCCTTCATTTCCAGGACCGTTTTATCGCTTGTCTGTTCGCCGGGAACCACTTCCACAAGGGGTATAAGGTGGGGGGGATTGAAAGGATGGGCGATGACACAGCGCTCCGGGTGGCGGGTGACCTTTTGTATCTCCGTCATGAGAAGGCCTGAGGAACTGCTCGCCAGTATCACTTTCATGTCCGTGACGGCGTCCAGTTGTTCGAATACCTGGTGTTTGACCTCATATTTCTCTGCCACACATTCCTGGATCATCCCGACATCCCGGCCCGCCTCCTCCAGGTCACCAACCGTTTTTATGAGAGATAGGGCTTCTGCCGCAGCCCTTTTGTTGATGAGTCCACCGTTTTCTAAAATGCCGATATATTCCCTGGCCCTTTGACGGCCCTCCCTGCAAAAGGCGGGATCAATATCATACAATTTTACATGCAACCCTTTACTCGCATAAAAAGCCGCCCAACTGGATCCAATGACACCTGCGCCGATAATCCCAATGGAATGAATTGCCATTACAACCTCGTCTCCTTTTTGCTAGTCAACATATCTCATATCACTCCTTTCCGAGAAAATCCCTGTTTTTCTTTTGCCTTGACTATCAAGCACAATTGGATTACAAGCAAACGTTCAAGTTATGCAAATTATTAAATAAATAATACTTTTCGCCAACGGGGAGCATCCTGTCCCTTCCTGGCTTTTTTGAAGAAATCAAACCACAATGGAAAAAAAAACCAACGTTATTCAAGATCGAATCAAGAAGGCGGATGCCCTGCGTGACATGGGCGTCAATCTGTATCCGGCCGGGTACGATATAGACATGACGGCAGCCAAAGCCATCGAGAAGTTTGGCCAGGTGGATACCAAAATCCTGGAGGCCCAAAAAGAGACATTCTCCATGGCAGGAAGAATCATGTCCCTGCGCAATTTCGGGAAGGCCTGTTTTATCCACATAAAGGACGTAACCGGGCGCATCCAGGCCTATATCAGGCGGGATAATGTGGGAGAGGATCAATACAAGATCTTTAAACTCATGGATGTGGGTGATTTTGTAGGAATGAGGGGTTCCTTCTTCCGGACCAGGACCGATGAGCTGACCCTCCTTGCCGATGAAATCCATCTCCTCTGTAAAACCATGAGACCGTTGCCCGAAAAATGGCATGGCTTGACCGACATAGAAATAAGGTACCGGCAGCGATACCTGGACCTGGTCGTCAATGACAAAGTCAAGGAGATCTTTGTCCTGCGGAGCAGAATCATCCAGTCCATTCGAGATTTCTTTGTTCAGAGGGATTTCCTGGAGGTGGAGACCCCCATGATGCAACCGATCCCCGGAGGTGCCACTGCCAAGCCGTTCAAAACCTACCATAATGCCCTCGGCATGGATTTATACCTCAGAATAGCTCCGGAACTTTATCTCAAACGGCTTGTGGTCGGAGGGCTGGAAAGGGTTTTTGAAATAAACCGAAATTTTCGTAATGAGGGAATTTCCGTTCAGCACAATCCTGAATTTACCATGATCGAATTCTACATTGCCTATGCGACCTATGGGGATCTCATGACCCTCACCGAGGAGTTGTTCAGTGATGTCCTGCAGGAGGTGCATGGGAGTCACGTGATTGAATATCAAAATAAAACCATTGATTTCACGCCTCCATGGAAAAAAATATCCCTCTTCGATGCCCTGAGGGAAATGGCGGGGGTCAACGATGAGGTCATTACGAACATTGGCGCTGCCAAGGATTTTGCGGGCTCCAAAGAGATCGTCCTCACAAAACAAGACAATCTCGGGAAGATATTGGCCAAAATTTTTGATCAGCTGGTTGAGCCACATCTGATCGCTCCCACCTTTATCACCGGCTACCCTACTGAGATATCTCCCCTTTCGCGACGCAATGATGAGGACCCGGATATCACCGACAGGTTCGAACTTTTTATCGGGGGCAGGGAGATAGCCAACGGATTTACCGAGTTGAATGACCCCATTGATCAAAAGGAGCGGTTTCTGGAGCAAGTTGCCCTTCGTGAATCGGGAGATGATGAGGCCCAGTTTATGGATGACGATTATGTCAGGGCATTGGAATACGGTCTTCCGCCAACGGCTGGAGAGGGAATCGGTATTGACAGGCTTGTCATGCTTCTGAGTGATTCCCCCTCCATCAGGGACGTTATCTTCTTTCCCCAAATGCGGGCCAAATGATGATGGGTGCGATCATGCATTATTCAAGGACAGCCGAAACCGGTGTGATCCTCCCGAGGCTGCAAGAATATGGTCTTTGAGTTCTTTTTAGGCATCCGGTATTTAAAGGCCAAAAGGAAACAGGCCTTTATTTCCATCATCACCGTGATTTCAATGGCGGGGGTCATGATGGGGGTCATGTCCCTCATTGTCGTGCTCTCAGTGATGAACGGTTTCCGTGCCGATCTCATGTCCAAGATTCTTGGTGTGAACTCACATCTCCTGGTACTGAGCCATGAGGGGGCCTTTTCAGAATATGAGAAAGTGGCCAAAAAAATTGAGAACACAGAGGGTGTGATTGCCGCCACCCCTTTTATATACAGCACAGTTATGATAAATAATCTTGGGAATGTGTCGGGGGCTGTCCTGAGAGGCCTTGATACCCGAACTGCCGGCAAGGTCATCGGAATCGAATCGATGATAAAAAGGGGGGGCCTGGATTCCCTCAATAGTGTACACAAAGGCCTGCCGGGCCTTATCATGGGAAAAGAACTTTCCCGACGTGTAGGTGTCTTTCCGGGGCAGGAGGTCACTATCGTTACCCCCCAGGGAAAAGTGACTCCCCTGGGGAGGGTTCCCAACAGTCGTCGATACAGGATGACCGCTGTTTTTAATTCGGGAATGTATGAATATGACTCCTCCATGCTTTATGTATCACTGAAAGAAGCCCAGGATTTTCTTGGAATGGGGGACAAGGTCTCCGGCCTCGAGGTCAGGGTCGGGGAGGTACAGGAATCTGACACTATCGGTAAATCCATTCAAAAAAAACTGGGATTTCCCTATTGGACCAAAGACTGGAAGGAAATGAACAGAAGTCTGGTCTCGGCCCTGAAGCTCGAAAAAATAGCCATGTCCGTCATTCTGACCATGATTGTTCTCGTGGGTGCGTTGAATATCATAAGCACTCTGGTCATGGTGGTCATGGAAAAAAGCAGGGATGTCGCTATTTTGCGCGCTATGGGGGCCACTGCGAAAAGTATCATGGTGGTCTTCATATTCCAGGGGGTTCTGGTAGGTCTGGTAGGGACGCTGACAGGGCTTGTTTCCGGACTCGGCATATGCCATTTGCTGGCCAAATATAAATTTATTAAACTGCCGGCTGATGTCTATTATATCTCCACACTCCCGGTAAGGGTGGAGATATCCGACGTCATTTTTGTCATTCTGGCTGCCGTGGTCATCTCATTTCTGGCCACCATCTACCCTTCGTGGCATGCCGCACGCCAGAATCCGGTTGAAGCCTTGCGATATGAATAGAAAAATCCTGTATCCAATGGGAGTTATGCGTGCTGGAACTTGAGAATGTCCATAAATCCTTCAAACATGATGGGAGTGTTATAGATGTACTAAAGGGCGTCACCCTCCTGGTTCAACCTGGAGAAAGCATCGCCATCACAGGCGCTTCCGGGGTTGGCAAGTCAACCCTCCTCAATATCATGGGGGCACTGGAACCGCCCACCGAGGGGACAGTCAGATTTGAGGGCCGGAATGTCCATGCCCTGGAAGAGAAGGATGCATGCAGGCTGAGAAACCGGGACATTGGATTTGTTTTTCAGTTTCACCACCTGCTTCCGGAATTCAATGCCTTGGAAAACACTCTAATGCCCGCCCTCATTGCCCGAACCGGCAAACAGCAAGCCACGGAAATGGCCGTAAGCATTCTTGACAGGGTGGGACTTGCACACCGACACAAACACCGCGTCGGAGAGCTTTCGGGAGGAGAACAACAAAGGGTGGCTATCGCCAGGGCCCTGATCATGAAACCCAAACTCCTTTTGGCCGATGAACCTACAGGCAACCTTGATGAGAAAACGGGAGGGGGGGTGGCGGATCTTCTGCTTCAACTCAATGAAGCAGGGGGGTTGGCCATTGTCCTTGCAACCCATAATCACCGATTGGCCGAGAGGATGTCCCGTAGAATGGAGATCGCTGATGGGCAAATTCATTGAGCAAATAACCCTTGGGGGGAGTCCCGTGTTTTTTAAAAAATATGCCGTTTTGCAATGCTTTCTGATTTTTTCCATCTGTTTTCTGACGACTGTATCGGCCCATGCAAAGGAAAAGGAAAAAGTGGCGGTCCTTCCCTTCAGGGTCCACTCCTTGCAGCCCATGGACCATCTTATAAAGGGTTTACAGGAGATGGTTACCACGCGAATGGCAGACAAGGGTCTCCAGATGACTAATCCCGATGTCGTCAACAAACACCCCAAGGCATTCCAGGCGCGTCTGGAACCGGAGGATCTCGTCGCTCTGGGAAAAGATTTGGGAGTCGACACCATCATCAGCGGCAGTATCACCCAGGTAGGCAGAAAGATCAGCCTTGATGTAAGGGCCATAGATGTCCGGGCAAAAAGACCTCCCTTCTCCCTCTTCATGGTGGAGGATGATGTGGACAGATTGCCCGAGGCGGTGGATCGGGCCGCCACGAGCCTCTACAATCAAATAGGCGGCGTTGTCCAAATCGATTCTATACAGGTAACAGGGAATAAGCGGGTTGAGACTGAGGCCATACTTGCGGTCCTGGAGAGCAGGAAGGGGGAGAGCCTCGACTACGACCGTATTGATAGAGATCTCAGGGCCGTCTTCAGGATGGGTTTTTTCAAGGACGTCCGGGTCGAGACCGAAAAGGGTCCAAGGGGGGATATTGTTTTCTTTAGGGTTACGGAAAAACCGTCCATTAGCCAAATTACCTTCACGGGCAACGATAAAGTGGGGGAAAAGGATTTAAAGAAGGAAACAGGGATAAAGCTCTATACAATTCTTAATAGGAGCGAAATCAGACAGAGTATAAACCGTGTCAAGGAATTCTACCGGAAAAAAGGCTATTACAACGTTCAAATCAAGGAAGAGTTGAAACCACTTCCCCAGAACGAGGTAGCACTCATTTACGAAATCAATGAGGGAGATAAGGTCTACATCACCAATATCGAATTCATCGGAAATACCCACTTTGACGACGATGATCTCAAGAAAGTCATGCTGACCAGCGAAAAGGGATTATTGTCCTTTTTTACCAGCTCCGGGGTGCTGGACAAGAAAAAACTTGAGTTTGACCTCTATAAGATAACTTCCTTTTATCACAACCAGGGATATATCAAGGCCAAGACAGGCAAACCGGAGATTCAGTATCGGGAGGGTGAGGGGCTGGTCATCACCGTTGAGGTGACGGAAGGACCTCAGTTCAAAATCAATCGCATCGATTTTGAAGGAGATCTCATCCGACCCGTGGATGAGCTCCTTCGAATGACAAGGATCACAAAGGAGGAAGCCTTTAACCGGGAGGCAGTCCGTCTTGACACCCTCGCATTGAAGGAATTCTATGCCAGTGAGGGATACGCTTACGCCACCATCACTCCCCTGACAAATGAGTACCCGAAGAAACACCTGGTGGACATCACCTTCAAAATCGCCAAGAACGTAAAAGTGCGTATTGAGAGGATCAACATCTTCGGGAATACCATTACGAGAGACAAGGTGATCCGGCGTGAACTCAGGCTCATAGAGGGAGATTATTTCAGCGGACAGGCACTTGAACGTAGCACTACTAACGTCCGTCGGCTCGACTTTTTTGATGATGTTGAAATTCAAAGGAAGAAGGGCAGTCGCGATGACCTCATTGTGCTGGATGTCACTGTCAAGGAAAAGCCCACGGGATCCTTTAGCTTTGGAGCGGGATTCAGTTCCTATGACAAGGCCATCGGGAGCTTTAGCGTATCCCAAAACAACCTTTGGGGACGGGGACAAAAGCTGTCCGGATCGGGAAGTATTGGCTCAAAAACCGTTGATTTCAGCATCAAATTCACCGAGCCCTGGTTCCTTGACAGGCCTATATCTGCAGGGATAGACATCTATAATTACAAGCGTGACTATCAAAATTACACCCGGGACAGCCTGGGAGGGGCCCTCCGGTTTGAGTTCCCGACAACCATCGATCCCTACACCAGGGGCAGGGTGAGGTACGGGTATGATAGTGCCGATATCACCAATGTAGCCCCCAATGCTTCTCGGGAAATCAGGGAGATGATGGGCAAGAATACGACCAGTTCCATCACTTTGGGCCTGAGCAGGAATTCCACGGACCACCCCTGGTTTACGACCATGGGTTCCAATAACAGTCTCAGCTATGAGTATGCGGGCCGCATCCTGGGAGGTGATCTGTCCTATGACAGGTACCTCCTGGGATCGGATTGGTATTTTGCCATGCCCTGGGAAACAGTGTTCGTGGTGAAAGGCCACTGGGGCCGCATCAAGGAGAAGTCAGACGGTTGGCTCCCCTCTTTCAAGAAATTCCGGTTGGGGGGTATCAACACGGTTCGGGGATTTGATTTTGGCACCATCGGTCCGGTTGACCCTGTCACCTTTGATTACATAGGTGGCACAAAAATGATGTATTACAATGCGGAATTCCGCTTCCCCGTTTTCAAGGAACAGGGAGTTGAGGGTCTGGTCTTTTTTGACGCGGGCAATGTGTTCAGGGAGGAGGAGAGTGTTTCCTTCAGCGGAATTCGAACAGCAGTGGGAGGCGGCTTTAGATGGTATTCTCCGGCCGGGCCGATTCTGATCGCGTGGGGGTACAACCTGGACCCACGCCTCTGGGAAAAACAAAGTGTTGTGGATTTCACCATGGGGGGCTCTTTTTAAAGGGCCGTTGCGAGGCCGAAATCCAAAAGTCGGTTTATTACAGGGTATCCAGGCTAAGAAGAACAAATCATATAGAGATTTTAGGAGGGACCATGAAAAATATTAATAGATTTATTTTAGTCATTGGTTTTTTCTTTATTTTCCAGGGTGTGGCCCTTGGGGCCGGGCCTCTGAAGATTGGTGTGGTGGATATGAATCTGCTGCAACACAAGTCCGCTTCCTTTAAAAAGGTTCGGGGGACACTGGGAAAAAAAGTCAAGTCCCTGCAGCAAAAACTGGATGCAGAAAAGAATGCTCTGCTCAAAATGGAAGAGGATTTCAAGAAACAGAGCATGATGCTCAGCCTGGACGCTCAGACGGACAAGCTGGCCGAACTGGAAAAGAAGAGACGGTACTACAAGTATCTTTATGAAGACTTCAGCATTGAAATGAAAAATCTCGAGAAGAACGCAAAGGTCAGGATTGGAAAAGAGTTGAACGATATCCTCAGGAAAATAGCTGATGATCAAGGCTTTAGCATCATATTTGAAAGGCGAACCATCGGCCTTCTTTTTTACGATGATTCCATAGACATTACCGATCAGGTCATTAAAACCTATGATGCCATGAAAAAATAGGCATCTTCCCCGAATATCCAATATTTTTCGAGAATAATTAATGACGCCCTTGAAGCGCACACTAAAGGAAATTGCAGAGTCGGTGGGGGGAGAAGTCCATGGGGACGAGAATGTGACCATCAAGGGCCTTCAACCCCTGCATGAGGCCTCTGACGGGGATATTTCCTTTTACACAGACCCGCGGTACAAAGAAAGCCTGGAAACAACCAGGGCTTCCGCCCTTATCGTCGGCTCCAGGATTGACAGCTACCAGGGGCCCCAGGTTGTTGTTCCCAATCCGGGGCTTGCCTCTGCCAAGGTGGCCAACCTTTTCGTGTCCGGCATGCCCACCTTTGAGGGGATTAGTGGGCAGGCGGTAATCGATAAAAGTGCCACGATCGGAGCGGGCTCCTCGGTATACCCTCTTGCCTATGTGGGCGAAGAGGTGGAAATTGGAAGCAACTGCACCCTGTTTCCGGGAGTATTTGTGGGTGACAGGACAAAAATCGGGAATGATGTCATTATTTTTCCCAATGTGACCATTATGAACGACTGTATTATCGGAAATGGTGTCATCATCCACGGGGGGACCGTCATTGGAAGCGACGGTTTCGGGTATATTCGCGACGGGGACAGGAATATTAAAATTCCACAGACAGGAATCGTGCAGGTTGACGACCATGTTGAAATAGGCGCCAGTAACACCATCGATCGTGCCACCTTTGGGAGGACCTGGATCAAGGAGGGGGTCAAAACAGACGACCAGGTGCATATTGCGCACAACGTAGTCGTTGAAGAGCATACAATCATAGTGGCCCAAGCGGCGATAGGCGGCAGTGCCCACGTGGGAAAAGGGGTGGTCATAGGCGGGCAGGTGGCCGTTGCAGACCATGTGAACATCGGGAAAAGAGCAATGATCGGCTCCCAGTCAGGTGTCGCTAAATCCATTGCGCCCGGGGACATGGTTTCCGGTACCCCGACCATGCCCCACCGGATATGGCTGAAGACGAGCAGTCTGATACCCCGACTTCCCCAATTCAAAGACCGCCTCCGCAAACTTGAAAAAAGGTTGGAAGCGCTGGAAAAGAAATTAAAATAATCTCGGGAGAAGGCCATGGAACTGCCGCTGGATGTAGAAGATATAATGAAGCTTCTTCCCCACCGCTACCCTTTCCTTTTGGTGGACCGGGTCACGGAGCTGGAAGCGGGCAAGAGGGTGGTGGGCATAAAGAATGTCACCTATAATGAGCCTTTTTTCCAGGGGCATTTCCCGGGCAAACCCATCATGCCGGGGGTTCTCATCATCGAGGCCATGGCCCAGGTGGGAGGGATTTTGGCCCGCATGACCAAGCTGGGCGCTTCCAACGAAATCAAAGAACCGGGTTCTGTCTTCTTCATGGCCATGGATAAAGTGAAATTTCGCAGGCCCGTCCTTCCGGGCGATCAACTTGTATTTGAACTGGAGGTCTTGAGGTCAAGATCACGGATCTGGAAGGTCGCAGGCAAGGCCCGTGTAAAAGAAGATTTGGTTGCCGAGGCCGAGCTCCTGGCCTCCATAGAATAGGAATGGAAAAAGAAAAAACAACACAAATCCACCCATCGGCAGTGGTGAGCCGCCATGCAGAACTCGCTCCCGGTGTTAGAATCGGTCCCTATTGCACCATTGGTGACCACGTCACCCTGGGGCAGGACACGGTTCTCATCTCTCATGTAGTGATTGAAGGGCACACTACAATCGGAGAAAGCAATACCATTTATCCCTTTGTATCCATCGGGTCGCCCCCGCAGGACATTGGCTATCGGGGAGAAGACACACGTGTGGTCATAGGCAATGACAACCTGATTAGAGAATACACCACCATAAACAGAGCCACCACGAAGCAGGACTGGATAACCATTGTCGGAAGCCATAATTACCTGATGGCCTATTCCCACGTAGCCCACGATTGTGTACTGGGCAGCAGTATTATCATGTCCAATCTCGCCACCCTGGGAGGACACATCATTATTGGAGATCACGCCATCCTGGGAGGCCAGATGGCGGCGCACCAGTTCGTTCGCATTGGGGCCTATGCCTTCCTCGGGGGCAAGTCAGGCGTCGATCGGGATGTCCCCCCCTTCGTGATGGTCGCAGGCACCAGAGCCAAACTCTATGGTATAAATACCAGGGGGCTCCAGCGCCTTGGATTTTCTCAGGAAGTAATCGACGG
>JAFDIX010000385.1 GCA_019307805.1 Deltaproteobacteria bacterium
CCCTTCACCCATTCCCTGTCCCACGATCAGTGGTGAAGTGGAACCCCTTACCATTGAAGGAATTCAACGGATTATTCGGGATTTTGGCGAATCTGCCGAGAGGGCCTTGGAAGCAGGCTTCCAATTGATCGAGATACATGGTGCTCACGGGTACCTGGTCAATCATTTCCTGTCGAGGTTTTCCAACATCAGGGAGGACCAATATGGCGGATCCGTTGCAAACCGCGCCCTCTTCGCCAGGGAGATCGTACGCGAGGTGAGGAAACGTGTTGGACCGGATTTCCCCATATCCTTCAAGATCAGTGCCCGGGAGTTTGTTCCGGACGGGCTGGATGTGGAAGAGAGCATTGAGATCCTCAAACTCCTGGTCGAGGACGGCATGGATATCGTACAGGTCTCAGCGGGAAATGACGCCACACCGGAATGGATCTGTCAGCCCATGTTTATGAAAAAGGCATGTCTTGCCGAAGATGCAGGCCAGGTGAGAAAGGCCCTGAATGTCCCGGTCATGTGCGTTGGGAGGATCAATGATCCCCAGGTGGCGGACTCCATCATTGCTGAAGGAATGACGGATCTGGTCTGCATGGGTCGCGGTCTCCTGGCTGACCCCGAAATGCCCAAAAAGGCCAAAGAAGGTGATCTGGACGATATCAGGATATGTATTGCCTGCAATACCTGCATGGAATCCATCTTTCGAAGAGGACGTGTGGAATGCCTTGTGAACCCGGCGCTGGGCCGTGAAAAGGAAATGGAAATTCATGCCACGGATTCCCCTAAAAGGGTCATGGTGGTCGGGGGGGGGCCCGGCGGGCTCAACGTCGCCTGGGTATCCGCCACAAGAGGCCATGAGGTACATCTCTATGAAAAACAGGCCGAACTTGGCGGGCAGTTAAATTTGGGGAGCGTCACCAACTATAAAAAAGAGATTCTGAGTCTCATTGCGTTTCAAAAGCGGCAAATTGAAAAATCAGGGGTTATGTGCCATCTCAACCATGAAGTATCCGTGGATACAATCAAGGAGATAAATCCCGATGTGATCATCCTGGCAACCGGTTCCACGCCCATTATACCGCCCATACCCGGTATAGAAAAATCCATCATAACGACACCACCGGAAATTTTGAATGATCGCAAGCCCGAAAAAAAACGATCCGTTATCGTGGGCGGTGGTGCAACGGGATGTGAAATAGCACACCATTTGTCTGAAAACGGGTGCCCTGTCACTATCGTCGAGATGCTACCCAAAATTGCCACTCAACTGGAGTCCATTACCAGGAAAGTCCTGCTTGGCCAACTGGAAAAAAACCATGTGCGGTTTTTGACCAATCACAAAGTCATAAGGATTGAAGACGACGGTGTGTTTGTGGCCCAGGAGGATGGCAGCGAGGTCTTGATCAAGGCCGAAAACGTTGTTATTGCCATTGGCAACGAGCCTGATGATAGACTGCATGAACAGATTGAATCAATGGGAATACCACTTCACAAAATCGGAGACTGCCTGGAACCGCGAAGCGCCAAGGCGGCCATTTATGAAGGCGCCATCATAGGAAGAACGATATAGGAAGTCGGGTTGCCGGTTTATCCCTAACGTTGCAAAAGTCGAGGATGCCCCAGATCTAAGGCGCCAAGGGTGAAGCTGTAGTACTTTACCGCGAACCCTTGGCGACGAAGGAGATGGGGTATCCTCGGCTTTCCCGAAGGGTAAATAAAATGGCAACTTTTCATTAGCCGTATGATGCCACTTTCGGTGTATTCCAAAATGCAAGTTGAAAAGGTGGAACAGGTCTATCATTATTGGTTTTAAACCATTTTGCCATTTTATTTATGCAACTTAGGGATTATCGTTTGCGGGACCTTGCTTCCTTAATGAGCGCTTTCTTGTTTTTGTCGAGGAAAGTCTTCAGATCCTTTTTCCACGCCGGCATAATATTGACGCCCTGCTTTTTCAACAGTCTATTTTCCAAAATGCAATTGACAGGTCTTTTGGCTACGAAGGGATACTCTGCCAGGGTGATGGGCTCAAGTTTGACCTTCACCTTAAGTGTCGAGTACACATATTCAGCGCACTGTGCCGGACTGCAGTGGCCTTCGGACGTGGCGTGGTAGGTCCCCATGCCATCGTGCTTAATGAGTTCTTTTATCTGAAGCGCAAGACGGTGGGTCCATGTCGGGGAACCGAATTGATCATTCACCGCCTTGAGGATTTTTTTCTTTTTCTTCATGACAGCGGCAAGAATAGATTTTACAAAATTATTGCCATGGCTTCCGTAGAGCCAACCCGTTCGAATGATGATATAATTCGGCGCATTTTCTCTGATACCGACCTCACTTTCCACCTTGCTCTTACCATAGGCTGACAGCGGGTCCTGGGTGTCGTCTTCAAAATAGGGTTGAGGTAAAACCTTCTGCCCATTAAATACATAATCGCTTGAGATGTGGATTATTTTACAATTAAATCTTGCGGCCCCCTGGGCCAAATTGCGCGGGCCTTCAACATTTATCTTCCTCAACTTGAATGCTTCTGTTTCACAGGCGTCGACATCGGTCATGCCCGCACAATTCAGTATGATATTGGGTGACACCTCCTGGAGTGTCTCTATGACCTTGTCCCAACTGATAATGTCTAATTCCTTTTTGTCCGGTGCAATAATTTCATGTTCTTTACTCAAAACTTCCATGCACTCGCTGCCCAGCATGCCCTTACTGCCCAAAATCAAGATTTTCATAAAAACAATGCCCCCTCAAAACAATACTAAAGATATACTTGTATCATAAAAAATTAAAAAAAGGTAGCAAAATCTTAACCTTAACTTCTATCAGTGTTGCCTCCTCCTATTTAAAGAACCCCTTTATACTTGATCAAAATACATTATTAATGTTATTTCATAAAAATATATTACAATTCATAAATAATTTAATAAAGCTTTCTTTTATATCATGAATCAACTAAAAGTATATTCTATTGTTTTTAAGATTCTCATCCTGCTCATTTTCGTCATTGCTGTTCCCGGGATATCAAAATCAGAGGCACGACCAGACAGGTCGAATAATCACAACAGGGAGATCACCCAAGGCATCCATCTCCTGTATGACTGGGAGTTTGACAGGGCTGAGAAGTTGTTTTCAGGTATGTTTTCCAATAATCCGAAAGACCCCGCACCCTATTTTTACCATGCCATGGTCACCTGGTCCCGGTTGGCATCAGGATTCTGGAATCGCAAATATGTTGATCAATATGGGAAGCGTATTGAAAAAACCATATCTGTTGCCAAGATAAAGATTAAAAATGGGAATGCAGACAGCTATACCTATTTTTACCTGGGTGGGGCCCTGGGATTCAAAGGGCGCTTTGCCCTCATGGAAAGAAAATGGTTTTCCTCCTTCAACATGGCATATAAGGCCATAGACGCCCTAAAAACCTGTCAAAAGATGGATCCGGAAAACAAGGATGTTCTCTTGGGCCTCGGCATTTTTGATTATTATACGGCAAGGCTTTCCGGTGTAACGAAATTTGTCTCCTCCCTGCTCATCGGCAAAGGGGATAAACGAGAGGGCCTTCGGAAAATGCATGTGGCTGCAAATCAGGCCATTTACTCCGGTATTGAGGCGAAGAGCATGCTTATTCACATCTACCTGTTTCTGGAATCCGGATACAAGGAGGCCAAACCATTCACGGAGGAGCTTGCCGAACAATTCAAAAACAATCCCCGCTATCGATTCTTGCAGGGCATAACCTATAGTCAGTTGGGCATGAGACAGGAATACACTAATGTCCTGAATGCCCTATTAAGAAAAGGCAGGACAAATCCATCTAAAACCAAAGCCGCCATCTGGAAAAATCAGGCCTTGTACTTGCAAGCGAGTGATTGCCTTTTCAACGGCCAATATGATATGGCAAGATCACTCTTATACAACATTCGCCACCATGCTGATCCACTCACCGACCCTTCTATGATAGCGTGGCCCTTGATCAAGATAGGAATGAGCTATGATTTGGAGGATCAAAGGAAAAAGGCCCTCGCCTATTACAAACGGGTCATGAAAATGGAAAATGGGGCCGGCGCACAATTTCTTGCAGAAAAACTCATTGATAAACCTCCGGAGAAGGGAGATCCATTCATTGGGTATT
>JAFDIX010000386.1 GCA_019307805.1 Deltaproteobacteria bacterium
ATGACCGTTGCCAAAGGAGCAATACATGCGCCCCTTGCGGAGGGCATCCAGTATTGACTTTTTGGAGAGACTCCGAACAAGAAAGGTTGTGGGCAGGGCTCCCAAAACGAGGCCGTTGCGACCATCTTCATGAAAGTCGGCCGTTGCGATTCCCCATACCGGTCTCTCCCTCCGGCCGCGGCAGTAGGCCCGTAAAAGACCGTCCCAGAGGTTTCCCGGTTCTGTAATGGTGATGTTGTCGGGATAGATGGCAGCAAAACCGGTATAATTTTTGGACTCAAAAAGGACCTGGGGGTAGGGCGGGGTATCCAGGAAAATGGGCCCGAGTTTTCTGCGCCCTGACCTTTGCTCCGGATAGTTCCAGAAACAAAGTCCTCCGCGCTCCCTGACGTAATTGACGACCTCCTGGTAGGGCATGTTGCCTGGATCGCCTTCATAGGGAGTAAATAATGACCCCCTGAAGGGGTTGTAATCCACTATCCCGAGAAGGCTGACAATAATAATAAAGATGCCTCCCATGCGAAACGGTCGCTCCCATCTCAGGAGCACAACCCCTATGATGAGGGGCACAAAGAAGACAATGACCCCCGGCAGCAGATTCACTGTATACCTGAGGGAGAAACGGTTTCCGGGATCGGGAATCCCATCATAGTCCTCCGGCTCATCAAAGTTCATAATGAGTAGTTTCTTATCATAATTATGGGCCGTGAGATTGTCTTTGAGATAGGAACCCGTCCAATAATAATGGGGGGATATTTCACACCCGGGTATGATGACGGTATCCGTGTAGATGTTGGAAACCCGGGAGATCTCCTTGAGGAAATCCTCCGGTCCGTGGGTCGTAATGGAAGGGCGTTCTTTTGTGTATCTCAGGGTTCTTTGAAAGGGCGGAATTCCATAGGAGAGTTCAACGCGATGGTGGTCATTAATAAAGAGCACACGAAAACCTCTGGACCGTGCAATTTTCACCAACTCCTCAATGGAATGTGCGCCGTCACTGAATGTGGTTCGAAGATCTATGAGGCCCGGTACCGCTTTGTAGGGTGTTTCTGATTGCGCTACCGCGGCGGCTGGAGGAGTCCCCCAGAGGAGCAGAGGGGTCCAGAAAGTGAGGATGACTGCAAACAGCCACCTGAAGACATCAAAGCGTATCGAGTGTATTGTGCCCATTCGACTTATTTTTTAAATTGACAGGGGTAATGGAATTACGTAAGTTAGGGTATTTTCAAATGATTTAAGCATATCCTGTGAGTGCTGTCTATTTTTATCTGTCCGACGGACCCGGTGATACGGTAGAAGGGAAGTACGTATGAAAGTGACGTTTTGGGGCACGCGGGGGTCTATTCCTGCACCTGGCAAGGAAACCATCATCTATGGCGGAAATACGACCTGCCTTGAATTCATCCTTCAAGGGGGCAGCAGGGTCATCTTAGACGCCGGGTCCGGCATCAGGGCCCTGGGTGAAAAACTGATTACCGAGAGTGAAGACGTCGATGTGTATCTTCTTATCACCCATATTCACTGGGACCATGTGATGGGGTTTCCCTTTTTCCCCCCAATTTACAAACCCTCAACCAAAATCCGCGTAGACGGATATCACACCTGTATGAAGGGAATCAGTCATGCCTTTGACACCAAAATGGGTGACGGTTTTTTTCCAGTGAAATTTAATGATCTGAAGGCCGATATCGAGTATCTCGACCGCCTCGGTAACGGCTCTTTTGAAATCGATGGGACCCTCATCGAAACAATCCCCCTGCACCATCCCCAGGGGGGATTTGGATATCGTTTTCGAGAAGGAGACAAGACCCTCGTCTTTATTACGGATAACGAACTGACAGAAAAGGCCTGGTCCGGAAGGACCCCGGAAGATTATGTCGCTTTCTGTAAAGATGCAGATATCTTGATACACGATGCCCAGTACACACCGCTTGAGATTGATGAAAGACGGGGGTGGGGCCATTCCGACTATGAAGCGACCCTTGACCTCGCCCACAGGGCCGAGGTCAAACAGTTGTTTCTCTTCCACCATGACCCGGCAAGGACGGATGCTGAGGTTGCTGCCATAAGGATGCAATGCGAAGAGCTGACTGCCGGGAAAAACTCCTCACTGGTTGTCGAGGCTGCCAAAGAAGCAGATGAACTGGTGCTCTAGGAGTGTAATGGAAGACCTTTTTGAAATGATGACTGTCGAAGACCAGGAGGAGTCCAAGGAAAAGGGAATTTGTCTTGGTATCCGCATTCGTGTGTCTGGTCAAGAGACCACATGCCCTGTTTCCCAAAACTGTGAGTCTTTTGATATGTTTGAGTCTGAGGTCCGGGATCTCAAGGCACATCTGGACAGGGTTTTGAGTCAAGGGAAGGCATTCTTCCAAGCATCCCGATTGCAGGGGAAACTTGATATCCGCTCTGACATGCCACCCGATGAGATATGGACGATTCTGTCTCAAACAGAGGATGAGAGTCTGTTTGTAGAAGGGTTTAACTGCCTTGAAGAGTCAAAAAGGAAAGAGGTGGCTGAGCATGTTCTGACCAAATGCAATGTTTTTTCCGGAAAGGCCTCTGTTTTTTCGTCCCGTTACAGTGATGAATCCTCTTTCATGGAATAGGGAAAGGGGAAAAGATCATTCTGCAGGTTTATCTCCAAAGTGACCGTGGACAGCCTCGATTAAACGTTTCCGGTCCTCCTCGGCAATCTCGGCAAATGAAATCCCCAGGCAGATAGGGGACTGCTCTTCGTCCATACCATAGAAATCCGACCAGATAACCTTTCCGGAAACTTCGATGGCGCCCATTTCGGGGGGGAAGATGGACATGCGCAGTGTTTCCTGTAAATGCAGCGGTTTCTCGCAGCATACGAATACACCATCAGATGTTATGTTTTTTACCTCACCTTCAATGATCCCCCGTTCAGCATATATTTCAATGTACCAGCTTACTTCAATCCTGGGCTCATCGCGCTTTTCAATTGTCTCGTCCATTGACATTTTATCCTTACGGGAACGGTATCATCCGGCAAGAGAGGCTCCCCTGCGCAAAGGTTATTCCTGGGATTTTTTTGAAGATTCAATGACTTCATTCACTTGTTGTATGGTCATATAATCCAAGCTGTAGAGAATGGACCCAATGAGTCTGTGTTCCAAACCGTCCGCATCCTGGTCCATCTGAACTTTCGTTGCCTCTTCGAGTTGTTCTTCAGTGATAAACCCCATTTCAAGGGCAATTGCCCCGAAGCGCTTTTCAACGGCTTTGACCATGGCTGTCCCCCTTCGCCCTGCAAGTCATCACAGTAGCCTCTGAGAATCCCGGCATGTACAACAAGATAGGGTGTTTTGCAATATAGATTTGGAATCAATAGCATTTTAGGGTTTGAAACGCAAAAAAAATGTTGCGCATGCCTCCAGGGCAGGCATGGCCATCAGCCGTCAGGTGCCGGCTTCTATCATTCAACCTGGGCAAAAAAGCCCATGGGGCGAGGCGGGCTTGCCTGACTCCGGCAGAGATAGCCGTTCCCAGTGCGGGGCGCAGGGGGGATTAAGGGTAGGGGGAAGTAAAGGGTAAATGGCGGGGGACTGATTTTTAAAAAAAGCCCGTGGGATGCATGCCGCCCTCAGGGCTAGTTATTGCCGGGAGGATTGTAGTAAACCATCAAGTCCTTTTCTATTCTAGCGCGCAGCCTTTCATCCCAATCAATGTGTATACACACGCAGTTTGGATCATTCTCTTTTATGTTTGACCAGTTCTTATGTTCGGAAAGCCCGTCTGATAATTCCCCGGTTTGTCCAATATAGACGGGAGCATGGTTTTCTTTGCCGGTACTGTCCAAGGTGCGATGTGAAAACACGTAGACGGCACCCATGTTCCTGAAATGGGCGTCAAGGGGAAAAACGCCAAACCTGTAGGTCCTCCCTGATAAACCCGAAAGAGCAACATCTGAAATTCTGGTCATTTTGATTCTCCGTTCCCGCTTTGCAAATTTGTCTTCTCTGGGATTGCTCTATTTTCCTGGATTATAAAGCCTCTTAATAGGCATATTGCGTGCCATACCGGGTGATTTCTTCTCCTGGCGAGAAATGATCCGTTCATAACACCATATGATGTGGATATTGGGATTTCGCGGCGGATA
>JAFDIX010000040.1 GCA_019307805.1 Deltaproteobacteria bacterium
GCCCGCTTTATCCAGGACCTGCCGGCAGACACGGAAGACCTGATCCAGGTAGTTGTCGCCCGATTCCCGGCCGGGAAGCTGGGCCGTTTCAACCACTGCCACCTTTCTCATGTCGTCCTCCTAATTTGCTTATTATTTGGTAATTGGATTATCGACGCTTAGAAACCGGTTTTCCCTTTCCAACAAAAGCCCGTGTGCTTTCCCCGGCGTCCCTGGTCACAAAAAGAAACGGCCGTCCTCTTCTCTGAGAATTCCCTCCATTTCAAGTTTGCACAAATGAGCGTCGGTTATACTCGAGACCCAGGGACTCATGTTCCAAAACCACTCAGGGAATAAGGTCTGATCCAATTCCTTGAAGGATTTAGGCCCTTTCTCCAATGCTTGCAGGATTTTTCTTTCTCTGTTTAAAATGATATCGCGGGTCTCGACAACGCCTTCTTTGAATGTCTTGTCCATCACGCCATGAGAGGGCAATAGCCGTTTCGCATTCAATTTTTTGATTTTTCCAAGGCTTTTCAAATAAGCGTCTATGCCGCCCGATTCCCGGGAATACCACGGAAGTCCGGTTCCTGAGGTTTTCAGGAGATCTCCCGCAAACAACATTCCGTGTTCCGGCTCCCAATACACCATTTCACCGACGTCGTGCCCCGGGGTCCAAATCGCTTCGAGGAGATACCTTCCCGCACGAATTTCGTCACCATCCTTAATTAGCTGGAACGGGTCACTATCATTAAGTAACCAATCGCCACAGGTATCAAAGAAGTGCCGGGAGAGATCCCATCCCTTGAGTTCCTCAGCGTAGTTTGATTGAACTCGCAGGGGCATAATATCGTCTACATGCCGGAGGGAATCGGTAGCCTCCGGCACGTCCAATTCGGGTATCAGTATTCTCGGACTCGAAAAGCGTTTTATCTTCGAAATGCCGCCGATATGATCAGTATGGGCATGGGTCAAAAGAATCGTGTGTATCAACGAAGGATCGAAACCCAGGGCATCCAGGCAATCGAGTACACTATTAAAGATTTCGTCCGTGCCGATCCCCGCGTCGATTATGGTCAGCCCGTCTTGATCTTCAATTAAATAGATATAAGACGAACTGGGCCAAGCGGTGGGTTTGAACAAAATGACCCAGAGATCTTTATGAATACGAACAGCTTCGTGAAGTGTCATCGTTTGAATTTACTTTTTCGGCTGGGCAAGCCATGCTGAAACGGAATTGGACCGGTATGGTTGTCAATATTCGTGTTTTTACTGCATTTCCAGAATTTTCAGATGCCCTAAAAGATACCCCCGGGTAGCCTCTGAGAATCTATACCGGCTCAAAATATTTTATGTCCATAATACAGCCGCTTCTTTCCGTGTTCCATACTGCTTTTACAGTCTTCCCCGTTGGTATGATTTTTCTGACTTCCCGGATGTCTCCAATTTCAAATCCGCCGATAAGATGGATGAAACCGCAGTCCGTACCTTCAAGTTTGATTACCGAGTGTATGAAGGGAGGTTTCGTCGGCATGCCAAAATACGCGTGATCCGTTCTGACCCAGGTCTGGATAACGCCTTTTTGAGAGACTTCAACCCATTCATCCATGTCAACAAAACATGCTGGACAGAAAGATCTTGCAGGCACCAAAACTCTATTGCATTTTGGGCACCGAGTACCCAATATCTTTTTGTCCTTGAACCCTTTGAAAAATTTTGACCATGTCGGCCCTTTTGCGAGCTCATAAGGTATTCTCGCTTCAGCCTCCAGTATGGCATTTCCCCGTTTATCATACGTTAGCATGGAATATCCTCCCGCATTTATATATAACGACCTAAATCCTTGCGCATACATACACAGCGGTTTACAGAATACAGTTTTTCAAAATAGCTCTATCGCCGGCGATCTTAACAAGCGATTCGCAATTTGTTGTATCTTAACAAGCGATTCGCAATTTGTTGTGACGCTGTGTATAGAATATCAATTTCCGTTCGGCGGTGGCTGAAAATGCATGATATCAAGTATGCTCCCCACTCTTTCTTCCTTCCATACAGCCTTGACTCTAATCCCATACCTGATTTTTTCGGCCACGGAATCCTGAGAACCGAGATCAAACCCTCCGATGAGATGCAATAGGCTGCAATCAACTCCATCCAACTTTATAAGGCCGGCAATAAAGGGTGGGGCTACCGGCATACCGTAGAACTCGTGGTTGCACAGTGTCCATGTTATGAGTTCACCTTCCTGAGAGAGCTCTACCCATTCATCGGCCCTACACCAAACCTGTACGGAAGCCAGACTTCATGTTTTAATGTGTCAAAATGCTTGGTCATTACTACCTCCCTAGCTTTCGGAACCGAGAATCATAACTCCGTTAAACTGGGCGACACCACCAAGACCGTGTGCCAGAGCGAGCTTTGCCCCTTCGATCTGATGCTCACCCGCATTGCCGGTTACCTGAAGTGCCGCTTCAGCAACCCTGATGAGCGCGGTAGCGCCAATCGGATTTGTGCATAAAACGCCGCCGGAAGGATTACAGGGGAGAGCGCCTTCTCGGGAAAAAGTCCCCTCAAGAGTGGCTTCCGCTGCCTTACCGGGATCGCAAAAACCAAAACATTCAAAGTGAACCAACTCTTCGAAGGTGAAGGGATTATATACTTCGGCGACATCCAATTGTCTCAGCGGGTCCGTGATGCCTGCCTTTTCGTACGCTTGATCGGCAGCGTCGATGGCGGCCTGCCAATGCACTTTATCGCTGTCTCCGAACCAATATTCATCCCCGCTGAAGCCGACGCCTTTAACCCAAGCCGGTCTCTTGCAAATTTTATTGGCGACTTCACTGGAGGCAAAAATCATGGCGCAAGCCCCATCCGAGGCAGGGCATACATCCCATAAACGTATCGGATAGGTGATAATCCTTGCGTTATTGACTTCATCAGCGGTCAGGTTCTGCTTTATGTGTGCATATGTATTATCACAGGCATCGTTGTGGTGGTCTACAGAGAGTCTCGTTGCAGCTTCCCTTGCCGTTTCTTCCGGAATCTTGTACCTTTCCATCCACAATTGCGCGACCAAAGAAAACACGCCGGGGGCGCCGACAAGAAACGGTCTTAGAAAAAAAGGCTCCAACACCGTTGATATTGTCGCCTGGGCATCCCCTTCATGCATCTTTTCAGAACCAACTACCAGTACGATATCGGCCATTCCGGAAGCTACCCAATAGTAGCCTGTTATCGCCAATGACATGCCTGTGGTTCCACAGGTCTCTGTCTTCATCATTGGCTTGCCCACTGCCCCTAAAGCCTCAGCAAAATAAAAGTGGGTCATGGCCACACCCTCCATCATGGAGGGCATCGTACCGAAAACGACGCCATCAATTTTCTCAGGACCTATGTCGGCATTCGCAAAGGCTGCCTGCACGGCCTCCCTGATCAAATCCGGATACGTTACATCGGAACGTACCCCGTGTTTTGTCTGTCCTATCCCTATAATGGATACAGGTCTACCCATATTGCCCTCCTTATTTACCCAAGACCACAACGGCATGAAATTGACCGGCAAAACCATGGGTCCCATGAGCCAAGCCGGTCTCAAGCTTTCTATCAAGTTGCTTTTCTCCGGCCTCACCCTTTAGTTGAAGGGTTACTTCCGCCAATCGATAAAGGCCTCTGGAGACGTATGGGTTTGTAGCAAGGACTCCTCCAGAGGGATTGACGGGAATATCTCCATCAACTTGTGTTGCCCCGCTATCTATCAGCCTGCCTCCTTCTGCTTTCTCACAAAATCCCAATTCCTCATACCAAAGTAGTTCCTGGAATGCGTAAGGTTCGGTAATTTCAGCGACATCTATCTCTTTCAACGGGTCAGTTATTCCCGCCATGTCGTAAGCTCTTTTTGCTGCGGGCCTCAGTTGGGTTTTCAGGAGATCTCTATCTCCCAGATAGAACGCGTCCATAGAAGATCCGTACCCCTCAAAGTAAACCGGTGTTTTCGTAAGCTTTTTTGCCTTTTCCGCCGATGCTAATAATACGGCAATCATGCCCTCGGATTTTGGAGCACACTCCATCCTCTTCAACGGGCTCATAATCATCTCTGATTTCATAACATCATCTACGGTCACTCTCTTCTTTATATGGGCATACGGATTTCTGAGGGCGTTCCCCAAATTTTTCACGACTACCCGTGCGCATTGCTCCTCAGCTATCTGGTATCTATCGAGATATTGTCTCATCTGCAGGGCCGCAGCGTAAGTCTCATTCAGCCCCAGCGGCCTTTGGTAGAAAGGATCGGTATAAAAATGAGTTATCATATCATTTTCAGGATTCTCAGACCCTTTGCAGAGACCAATTATAAGGGCGGTGTCATAGTCTCCGGCCAAAATTCGCATAGCTCCATATAAAAAGGCCAGTAACGATTCACCGTCCTGCCTGGAACCATTCTTTAATAAACCGGCGGCAGAGTCCCAGTAATAAGAATTGGAGCATGATATGCCTCCATGGAAAACATCCGATGATGCACTTATAACAGTACCAACATCTTCTCTGGATATTCCCGCCTTATCTAGAACCTCCTTACATACACGATATGTTTGATCCAAAAAATTGTCACCGGATTCGCCACCCGCTGTTTGGGCGACATCGATAATAGCGACCTTTTCAGGCATTTCGTCTCCTCCAATCCCTAAACAGCCGACAAGTCTAATAATGATTGTTAAAGTCCGGAATGCGCGTATTCCGGAAACCCTATGAGCTGCAGAATAATCCCTCTTTGGATTTCTGACGGACCTCCACCGATTTCCAGGACTTTTGTATCCCGAAAAAAGCGGGAAACGGGATATTCATGCATAAAACCATAACCGCCGTGGATTTGCACGGCCTTTCCGGCTGCCTTCGTAGCAGCTTCAGAAGCAAAGCACTTGGCCATACATGCCTCCTTCCTTGCGTCTTTGCCCTGGTCGAAAAGCCATGCTGCCTTGTAGGTCAGCAACCTCATCAGTTCGATATCGGCAGCCATGTCAACGAGTTTGAATCCCGTTGATTGAAAGGTTCCAATCGGCCTTCCAAACGCCGTTCTTTCCCTGGCATATCTTAAACACGCCTCAAGGCATGCGACCGCTAAACCGGTTGCAAGAGCGGCAATTACAAATCTCTCTGTTACAAACATCAGCATTGTATGATAGAATCCCTTATTGATTTCACCCAGGATCCTATCTTTAGAAACCCTGCAGTCCTCGAACGTCAACTCGGCTGTTTCCGATGAACGCCAACCAAGCTTCCTCAATTTTTTTGAAACTTTGAAACCAGGCGTCTCTTTATCCACAATAAAGAGCGTTTCACCTTTTTTTCCAGCTTCCTTCGTCGTTTTGGCGACGACGATGACTCGATCTGCAAAAGTGCCGTTCGTAATGAATGTTTTAGATCCGTTGATCACGTAAGCGTCCCCATCTTCGACAGCCGTAGTTTGGATCGCGGCGACGTCCGCCCCGCAATTTGGCTCGGATACTGCGATCGCGAATACTTCCTCGCCCTTTACAACCGCAGGCAGATATTTGCTTTGCTGGTCTTTAGTCCCTACCTTGTACACTAAAGGTGCAGCCAGAATGGATGAAGTCGTCAATCCACTTGTAATACCTTGGCAGACCTTTCCGAACTCTTCCGTCAATATGCACTCATATATTGAATCAGCAGGCGTTCCTCCTACGTCCTCAGGATATTGCAGCCCCAATACCCCGATTTCCGCCCATTTTGACCAAAGTTGTTGAGGAAATTCTTCCTTGTCTTCACACTCTTCTACAAGCGGTCCCATTTCCTTCGCCCCGAAGTTCTTTACCATGTCCTGGAACATCTTATGTTCTTGGCTGAGTTCAAACTCCACTTTTTCGAACCTCCCCAGGCTTTATGACATACTCCCTGAAATCCTTTGATACGTTGGAGTTATCTACTTCCCCTTAAACTCCGCCCTGGTTTTCTCGAGAAAAGCCTTTTGCCCGATCTCCCAATCATCTGATCGGCATAGATAGCTGAAGGTATCCGTCTCAAACATGATCCCTTCATCCAGAGGCCTGCCGATGCTGTTGAGTACCGTTTGTTTGGCGGCCCGCAATGCCAAGGGGCCGTTGGCGGCTATTGCTTCCGCCATTTCCATGGCTTTGGTCATAAGTTCATCTCGTGGAACAACATGATTGACAAAGCCGATTCGATAGGCTTCCTCGGCATCATATATCTTGCCTGTTAGAATAATCTCCAGCGCTCTACCCATGCCTACAATTCTCCAAAGCCTTGAACATCCGCCGTCCCCGGGCATAAGACCCCATTTGATCTCCTGGTGGCCAAAAGTGGCATGCTCCGCTGCGATACGAATATCGCAGAATTCCGCCAGTTCATGCCCGCCGGCAATACAGTAGCCGTTTATGGCTGCAATAATCGGCTTGTAGAATTTATATCCTCCTGATATCCCGCACCAACCCGGGCCGTGATACGCGCGCATTCGGTTTTCCTCTTCAGACGTTTCTCTTATATGAGGAATTAATTTTTTGAGATCCGCCCCGCTGCAAAAAGCTTCTTCTCCGGCACCGGTCAAAATCGAGACTAGTATATCTTTGTCTTGTTTGATCTCCTCCCAGATATGAATAAGCTCTTCCGAAACCTCTACATCAATGCAGTTGTGAACTTCCGGCCGATTGAGAGTAACGATGCCTATTTTTCCTTTCTTCTCAAGTAGAACTTTTTTTCCCATCGGTAATTCTCCTTGTTTTGGAAATTGCGGTCTTTGCTCTAAACCGGTCATTGCTTCTCAAAAACATACTGCCGACTTACTCGGATGATCTCGTGGAATCCCATGTGATGATGGGGAGTATGACTGAATTATGCATTGTGTGTGTAGATGGGAAATGCTGACTACGATATTGCGACTGCCTGTTGCCGTCCTTACCAGTCTTCCGTGGGCAGATGAATAAACATCAGAGGAAGTCCAACAACTCGGCATTACGCATTTCAACAATCAAGAGGAGACATAACAGTCAAAGGATTTTTTATGGCGCAAATTCCCCGACACGGAAGGGTCTATCTTTCTCTCAGGCAATTCAGGGTTGAGGCGCTCAGAAAGAGAACGGCCAGAGACGGAAATACGCCTTTATCAGCCGCCACCTGTTGGCCAGGCCATCGGGTTCGAATATGAGAAAGGTAATGATGATCAACCCGAAAACGAACTCCCTGATGGCCATCAAGATACCGACGAACTGGGGCAGAACCGACAGAATATGTTCGGCAAAGACCCTCAGGACCTCATGGAGGGACGTCATAAAAACCGCGCCGAATACCGAGCCCAGGTTGCTTCCCAGGCCACCGATGATGATCATGGCCAGATATTCGATGGACAGTCCGATGCCATACTGTTCGGGACTGATGGCCGTGATGCAGTAGGCCCACATACAGCCGGCCAGGCCGGCGTAGAAGGACCCGATGGCAAAAGCCAGGAGTTTGTACCCGTAGAGGCTTATGCCCATGGCCTCGGCCGCACGGTCATTGTCCCTGATGGCGGTGAAGGCCCGGCCGATACGGGTCCGAACCAGGTTCTTCGAGAAGAAGAGGCAGAGTAAGACGACGCTGTAATTGACATAGAAAAAGGCATGGTCGCTGCCGACGTTGATACCGAAAATAGTCGGTTTGGGCATATATATACCGCCGACCCCGTTCGTGAGCGTTTCCCAGTGCAGGATGATGTATTCAATTATGAACTGAGCAGCCAGGGTGGCGATGGCCAGATAGAGTCCTTTGAGCCTCAGGGAAGGAAGACCGAAGATGAGGCCCACGAATGCGGCGACAAAACCCGCGGCGGGCAGCGCGAGCAGGAATGGCAGACCCAGTTTCGTGGCCAAAATCCCGGCAGTATAGCCGCCGATGCCTACGAAGGCCGCGTGCCCTATGGAGATCTGACCCGTAAAACCCGTCAACAGGTTAAGGCCCAGGGCGGCGATGATGTTAACGCCGATCATGTTGAAGATAAACATGAGATATGAGTCACAAAAAAACGGCAGACAGGCCAGGGCCGCGATGAAGAGGGTAAGGAAAAAGTATCCGAAATGGGTATCGAATATCTTTATCTCTTCAAAGTAGTTGACCCGATAATTGCCGCAGGGAGACCACCTTAACCTTTCCATGGACTACACCCTTTCTATTTCCACAATACCGAAGAGACCGTATGGTTTGATCATCAGGATGATTATCAGAACGAAAAAAGGGAAAGTTTCGCCCAGGCCGCCTCCCACCAGGGGATCCAGATACCCCATGGCCAGGTTTTCCAGGATGCCTATGATCACCCCTCCGATAATGGCCCCCATGATGCTGTCCAATCCGCCGAGAATGACCACTGGAAAGACCTTGAGTCCCACAAAGCTCAGGGCCTGGGCGTTGAGTCCGTTTACCAGGGCGATGATGATCCCGCCGATGGTGGCTACCAGCGCGGCAATGGCCCAGGACACGCCGAATACTCTTTTTACGCTGACGCCCAGGGACTGGGAGGCCATCTGGTCGTCCGCTACGGCCCGCATGGCAACGCCCTGGGTCGAATGCTTGAAGAAAAAGCCGAAGATACCAAGCAGCAGGGCCGTGAGCACAAGGGTGGCGATGTAGATCGGAGAGATGTAGATGGATCCTATGATTATCGGCTTTTGTGTTACAAACATAGGGTAAGCCAGGTCGCCGGCCCCCCAGAAAAAATAGATGACGCCTTTGATCATGCTTGCCAGCCCGATGGTCAGCATGATGATGCTGATCGGCGACTCACCGATCATGGGCCGGAGGATGATTCTCTCCAGAACGAGACCCAGGCAGAAGGATATGGCGCAAGTTATCAATAAAGCCGGGATGAAGGGGATCTTGAATGACACGATCAGGGCGTAGCAGATGAAGGCGCCCAGTGCCAGCAAGTCGCCCTGGGCGAAGTTTATGACCCGGCTCGACTTGTAGATGAGCACGAATCCCATGGCCGCTACGCCGTACACGCTGCCCACGACGATCCCGTTGATCAGGAGTTGCGTAAAAAAAGACACCTTAATCCTCCATCGAATAAACGCTTATCCGGGTCTTCACCTCGACCATCCTGCCGTCCTGGTATTTGACTTCGGTGTGCACCTCAACGGAATCATCATCGCCGTAAAGGGCGTCCGCCAGGTAATCGTATTTTCCGCCGATGAAACCCCGGCGCACTTTTCCGGTCCGCGTCAACTCCTCGTCATCCGCATCGAGTTCCTTATACAGGAGAACGAACTTCTTGATATTGGTATTATCAGGAAGCTGGGTGTTCACGAAGGCCACTTCCTTGTAGATGAGCTCCCCTACTTCGGCCTTCTGGGAAAGGTCCATATAGGTATTGTACGGCAATTTGCGTTTCTCGGCCCATTTTCCGACCACTTCCATGTCAATGTTGATGAAGGCGGCCACGTAGGGCAGGCCATCGCCGAAAGCCACTGCTTCCGTGATGTACGGACTGAACTTGAGTTTGTTCTCGATGAATTGCGGGGAGAACATCTCGCCCGAAACGATATGCATCACGTCATTGACCCGATCGATGACCACCAGGTGCCCGTCCTCGTCAAAATAGCCCGCGTCGCCCGAACAGAGCCAGCCGTCCTTCATGGCTTTTTCCGTCTCCTCGGGCATTTGATAATACCCTTTGAAGAGGCTCGGGTTTTTGACCTGGATCTCCCCCTCTTCGCTGATGCGGATTTCCGTGTTTGGCACCGGGGGACCCACTGTCTCGAATCTGATCTCGTCGTCAGGGTGGGTGGTGGACATCCCGCAACTTTCGGTCTGGCCGTAGACCTGTTTAAGATTGACCCCCAGGGCGTGAAAGAACCGGAACATGTCCGGTCCCAGGGCCGCGCCCCCGGTGTAGGCCCGGCGAAGCCTCAGAAGCCCGAGACGGGCCCGGAGGGGACGAAACATGATTAAGGCCGTCAATTTGTTCAAGAGCTGGAGGGGAAGGGAAACGGGTTCCTGGGCGAACTTCCGGTCGACCACCCGATAACCGATCTTCATGCACAGATTAAAAAGGAGTCGCTTCAACCACGTGGCGTCTTCTATATCCACTTGGATACGGGAGCAGAATCCCTCCCAGATTTTGGGCGGACCGAACATGAAATGGGGCCCGATCTCTTTCAGATCGTCCATGGCCGTTTCCACCTCGTCAGGGCAGTTGATCACTAATCCGCTTATCTGAGGCATCCCCGCCGTGGCCCACTGCTCGCCGACCCAGGCGGGCGGGAGGAAGGAGACATAGTCGTCTTGATCCTGGATAGGATCGACCTCGATGGCGCTCAAAATCATGTTGATGAAGTTTCTGTGCGTGAGCATGGCGATCTTGGGCAGCTTGGTCGTCCCCGAAGTCAGGGCGAGGTGACATACGTCGTCAGATTGCCCTCGCCGGACGGTTTCCTCGAAAAGACCGGGATTGTTTTTCTCGAATTCCCTGCCTTTGTCCAGGAGATCGTCTATATGGATGAACCAGTCATCCTTAAGGTAGCCGCGCATTCCCTTTGGGTCGATGAAAATGACCTTCCGGATGGACGGAACCTTGTCCCGGACCTCGATAACCTTGTCCACCTGTTCCTGATCCTGGGCCACCATGAAGACGGCCTTTGTATAGCTTAAAACGTGTTCTATTTCCTTGGGCACGGATGTCTGATAGATGCAGGCCGAAAGTCCCCCTATGGCCTGGATGCCCATCTGGCTGGCCATCCACATAAAGCAGTTGTCAGTAATCATCCCCACGACTTCTTCCGGTTTGAAGCCCAACGAGAGGATGCCCAGGCCGAAGAACTTCATGGTCTCGCAGTAGTCGCGCCAGGAGTACTCCTGCCATATCCCGAACTCTTTCTCCCGGATGGCTACTTTCTCCGCACCATGAAGTTCATTCCGCTTCACAATCAGTTGCGGGAGGGTATAGTTGAGATACTCGGTCCGGTCTTTGAACATAATAGCGCGTTCCTCAGAAAAGTGGCTAGGCGCTCTCTCCAAAATACGCCTTGATGACTTGCGGATCCTTGCTGACCTCTTCAGGCGATCCCTCGGCGATCTTGATTCCAAAGTCGAGTACGCAGATGCGGCTGGAAATATCCATGACCACCGGCAGGTCGTGTTCCACCAGAATCGTCGTGATTCCCTTGACCTCATTGGTTTCGACAATGAATCTGACGATGTCTTCCTTTTCCTCTATGTTCATCCCGGCCATGGGCTCGTCCAAAAGGAGGAGGCTGGGCTCCAGCGCGAGCGCCCGGCCCAGCTCGACTCTTTTCTGGAGTCCGTAGGGCAGGGCGTGAACCAGCTTTTTGGTGATGGATTGGATCTCGAGAAAATCGATGATCTCCTCCACTACCCGCCGGTGCGCCACTTCCTGATTCCTGGCCCTGCCGTAAAAAGCCAGGGATGAAAAAAGGCCGTAACTAAAATGCATGTGCCTGGCCAGGAGAAGGTTTTCTAGGACAGTCGTATCCCTGAAGAGTTCGAGATTTTGAAACGTCCTCCCGATCCCCAAGCGGGAAATTCGGTGGGGTGGCAGGCGGCCGATTTCATGTTCCTCAAAATCAATGACGCCCTGTTGGGCTCGGTAAAATCCCGTGATACAGTTGAGCAGGCAGGTCTTTCCGGCGCCGTTGGGGCCGATGACGGCGATGAGATCTCCTTTGTTTATATCAAGAGTAATCTCATTCAGGGCCGTGAGACCTCCGAAGTGAAGACCGAGATCGCGAATGGAAAGTTGGATCATGAATTTCTCCGAGAACCTCTATCAGTGTAAACCGCGCATGAAAAGATCAAAGCCAGCGCTTTCTCCGCTTGTAGGACTTGACCTCCTTGTAGCTCTTCCGCCGGCCCGATTCCATCATTCCCAGGTAGAACTCCTTTACATCGGGATTGTCCTCGATCTCCCGGGGGTTTCCGGCCAGGACTATTTTTCCGTTCTCCATCACGAACCCGTAATGAGATATCTTTAAGGCCATGGCGGCATTTTGTTCCACAAGGAGGACGCTCGTTCCCTGATCCTGGTTTATTTTGGTGATAATGCGGAAGATTTCCTGTACGAGAAGCGGGCTCAGGCCCAGGGAGGGTTCATCAAGAAGCATCAGCTTCGGCCGGGCCATCAACGCCCGGCCGATGGCCAGCATCTGCTGTTCGCCTCCACTGGAATAGCCGGCCAGATGATGCTTCAGGTTGGCCAGGATAGGAAAATAGGTATAGACGGTTTCCATATCTTTCCCGACTTCCTTATCCGAGCGTGTTACCGTTCCGACCCTGAGATTTTCTTCCACGGTGAGGTGTTTGAAGATCCTCCTTCCCTCAAGGACCTGGACGATCCCCATCCTGACCACATCTTCGGCGTCTTTTTTTTGAATGTCTTCACCGAGGTATTGAATGTTGCCGTCTCGGATCTCCCCGTTATCCGGCTTGAGGAGACCCGAGACGGCCTTGAGCGTCGTTGTCTTCCCGGCCCCGTTCGTTCCCAGCAGGCAGACAATTTCGCCTTCGGTCAGGGCCAGGGAGACCCCTTTCAGGACCAGGATCACATCTGAATACACGACCTCAATGTTGTTGATGTTGAGGATGATGGGTCTTTTGGGCTTTTGTTTGCTCATCCTATTTCCGTTACTTTTTGGGTCGTTCGAACTTTTCGAGCATGCGCTCGACCCCGACAAGATCCATACCCTCGAGGCCCATGGGCATGAAGAAATCGGTGATGGAAGAGAACCGTTTTGTGCCCCAGTCGGCCTTTAGAAGTTTCTTGGAGAAAGAAGCCACCCGTCTATCCGGACCGTAGGTAATGTTGGGTAGAATTCCGCCGACGCTGAAGTCCTTGAAACCTTCCATCTCCTTATTGACCAGTTCGCCGTTGACCTTGCCGTGTTTATCCAGGGCCCTTTTGATGGCCTCCTCGAAGATCATACTGCGGACGACGGACGCTCCGTAGGTCGTCGTGGGTGTATGTCCTCCGCGATACATTTTCACAAGCTTTCTTGGGAAATCCATATTCTTTTCGTGGAAAGGTGAAAACGCCGTGCAGGAGACAAACCCGTCGATGGACTCTCCGGCCAATTTAAAAAGCACGCTCTCTCCGCAGTAGGACATGCCCGATTGTTTGACATCGTAGCCGATGGCCATGGCGTCCTTGAGAAAAGTCGCCACGGGTCGGGCCACGTTGTTGTGGTAGATGTATTGCACGCCTTTGGCCTTCAGGCGAAGGAGGATCGGCTTGGCGTCAATGATCCTGGGGGAGACGTCTTCAATCACGGCAAGATCGATTCCGATCTTCTCGGCATACCATTTGGCCCCGGGGACGACGCTCCGGCCGAAAACATTGGGCAGGACCAGCAGGGCCATTTTGGGCTTGCCCGGGCCCTTATGCGTCTTTTTGATGAGATCCATGGCGCCCCAGCACTCGACGGTGTAAGTGCCCTGGGCGATGTAAATATATTTATTGGTGCAGTTGGTGGACTGGGCCGCGATCCCGGGAATTTTGATTTCAAGAAAGGTGGGTTTGTAAGTGGGGGTATCTCCCGCGCCATACAGAAGGATGGCCACCGCTTTGTCCCGGGCGG
>JAFDIX010001014.1 GCA_019307805.1 Deltaproteobacteria bacterium
CCGCCATCGGGCATGGCCTGCCATGCGTTGATATACAAGTTCAACAGGACTTGTTCGATTTGCCTGCGGTCTGCTGCTATCACGGGTGGCGGGTTTTGCAATTTGGTGTGGATACGGATTTCTTTTTTCGTCCGACCGAACATCGTTGAGCTTTCGAGCAATAGCTCATTAACGTCGATGGGTCGCACTTCATATTTGCCTCCCCGTGCAAAACCCAAAAGCTGTTTGGTTAGATCCGTCGCGCTTCGGATGTAGTCCTCGATGGCTTTGATATGTTCCGAATGGGGGTGGGAAGGCTCAAGTTCAACAGACATGAGCGAGGCCCGACCCTGAATGCCCATGAGCAGATTGTTGAAATCATGAGCAATTCCACCGGCAAGCGTGCCAACAGCTTCAAATTTCTGGGTTTGCTGGAGCTGGCGTTCCAGTTTTGTCTTTTCGGTGATGTCCTCGTAAATTACGAAATGGTTCATATTTTCCATAGTGACCGGCCTGAAATTGATGTCTTTGCGGGACCCATCTTTGCACGTCACTGTAAACATACGTGGGTGGGGTTGTCCGGCGGCGGTCTGCTTAAGATCTGTTTTCCACGTTTGAACCACCGTGTCCCGATAAGCTTTGTCCGGATAAGCTTTCTGGAACCACTCGGCACTGGTGGGGATATCTTCGATCGTATACCCGAATATGTTGTTGAATTCGGGGTTGGCATATTGGTAGCGGCCATCCTTTCCGATCAGGGCTATACCGAAGGGCGATTCCTGGACCAATGCTCGAAACTTTTGTTCACTTTCCCTCAACGCATCCTCGGCCTGCACGATGTCGGTAATATCAGTATAGACAGCAACAACTCCTTTAACGACGCCGTCTATCATGATGGCAGAACCGGCGGCAATAACGAGCAAAGGTGTCCCGTCTTTTCGGTAGCGCACCGTTTCAAACGCCTCTACCCGTTGTCCGGAAAGTACCTGCCGTGTCTTACTGCCGGCCTCGATGTGACTCTCGCCGGGGGCCACCAGATCGTCCAGTTGAACACCGATCGCTTCTTCGGGCGTATAACCGAACATATTGACAGCGCCGCGATTCCAATCGACGACCCGGTGTTCCGAATCCAGGGTAACGATGGCGTCGGGCGCGTGGTAGAACACCGATTCGAGAAACTGCTGACGCTTGAGGTTCTCTTCCTGTGCCAGTCTTTGTTCCGAGATGTCCAGAACCGAGGATTGGTAACCAATAGCGTTTCCAGACTCGTCCTTGATGATTGTGCCCAATCCATATGCAGCAAATGTGGTTGCGCGGTGATGATTTTCTTTCCCTCATCTTCAAACTTAAAGAATTCACTGATGGATTTGCCTACCGCCTCTTCCTTGTTCTCGTATCCCCAGGTTCTAATGAAGGCATTGTTGACGTGTGTGAGAACACCTTCATTGTCTGCTGTGCTGTTCGCGGTTATTGCCGTCTCAAAAACCAGGTTCTTCAATTGCAGTTCAGCCTCTGTTTTCCTGCGCTCGGTGATATCAAGCGCGGTGAAGGTGACCCCCTTTGACAGGTCTCCAAGGTCCATGGGCGTGGAACTGAGTAACACGTCGATAATAAACCCGTCCTTGCGCTTCCATCGTGTTTCCACAGTTCCTGTGTCGTGATCGCGGATCTGCTTGTACTTCTCCCGGAACACGCTCTGCAGATGCTCTTCGCTGTCCCTCAGCGCCTCTTCGGTCAGCTTTTGTTCGGTGATGTCCCGGATTATCTCCATTTTGGAAATTGAACCATCAGAATTGCGTACCGGAGAACATGTGATATCGAATGAACGACCGTCCGGTGTTGTAGGGCTGTATTTGATAGTTTTGCCTGAGCTGATTACGGATTTTATTTGGCAGTAGGAGCATGGTGAATCCAACCCAGCAATCGACTTGTGACAGTTTAATCCTGTCGGATCTCCGAACCATTTAATCATCGTCTTATTCATATGGCGAATGTGAAAATCACGATCCACTATAAATATACCCACACCCATAGAATCAATTGTTTCGAGTTGTTTTTTAAATCGTCCCTCACTCTCCCGTAGCGCTTTCTCCGTTTGTTTGCGTTCAGATTCCAGCTCTAACTCTTGAACTTTTTGTTCCAATTCTTCATAAGTAGGTTTTACAGCCATAATTGTCTCCGAATCATATAAAGAATGTTTGCCGTTTGGCAAAGTGTGGAACGCATGCTTTCTTGCATTTACTTAATTCCCGGTAAATTAAAACATAGTAAAGGTGTTTTTCAATATTTTGAACGCTTAAGAAACGAACAATCCAAGCCGGAATGTTCGTTCGAATCAGGTTGATGTGAAATAGAAAAGAAAAGTCTACTATAACTGAAAATGTGCTTTAAATCAAGAGATTAAGTTGTTGCGATTCTTGCAATTATCCCTGTATCAAATTTTATGATTGTCTCAGTACAGAAAAACTATGATTATAAAAGATTCAGATGAAAAGTTAGTTTGCGGGAACTATTTCTTTCTGGAGAGGCGCTTTTGATGCTTTTTACGGAAAAAATATTTTGTGGTGGGCCGTCGGGGAATCGAACCCCGAACCTACTGATTAAGAGTCAGGTGCTCTGCCTAGTTGAGCTAACGGCCCGGTGAAGTATGTCTCTAAACGGTAAGCTTGGTATCAGTTTTAAAACTTACTGTCAATTTATTTTTTTTGATAAAAAAGACCTGATAATTAGGGTGGATAACAGTTAGAAAAATTGTTAGATTTATGGGAAATGTAAAAATTTGTCATATCTCCCACATATTTTCTTTTTTCCTTTTCATCTTTTTCCTTTCCTTTTTCCAGGCGATCTCTTTTCGTCTTCTTTCGTGTTTGGATCTTTTCTTGCGATCCTTTTCATCAGTCAAATCCATTAAAAAAGTGCCTGGAAGGCTTTTTGGTTTTTCTTTTTTTAAAGTGTCTTCTTTTTTAGGTTCGGGCTTTTCTTTTGGAAGAGGCGGACCTGAAAAGCAGCCAACGGGAATTGTTTCCGCAATAAAAAGCAAATCTCCTGCCTGAAAGAATATAACACCATTATTACCGGATTTTTGGGTTTGAACTGTAAGAAGCACCGGGGTCTGATCTATTCGTTTTCCCATTTTATCAGCCAGCTTTTTTTCAGATGAAAGAACAACATGCCCGCGGCCAATGGGGGATATCCCCTTATCCATGACAAAGGGATACGCTTTTCTTCTTATGCAGGTGTACAAGAGTTTGGGAAGATTAGGTGCTGGCATGCGCTCCGTTAAATGTTCACGGGATTTCACGCGGACAAGGTTGTCTGAAATTTCAATGGGCGGGTCAGGTAAGGTAATAAGGATTTCATCAATGTGGAACCTGCGTACATATCTAAAACCTTCTTCTTCACAGATCGCCTTTAATAATTCTTTGATTTTAACAAACCCATCAGTATCCGGCACCAACCCGAACTCATCTGGTCTGCGTCCCAGCATGTAGGAAATAAATTTGGCGAGCTGTTTTGGGAGTTTTCGTTGGCCCATTTTTTAAAATTTCTTTCTAGTAAAAAAACCAGGACTGAAAAAGTTTTTCACGAAAACAATAACACAAAAGATATTATTTCATGCTTTCCCTCTTTCGTGTTTTCATTATTGGTTTTAATTATTCGTTATCAATGGCACTATTTACATTATTAAAAAAAATATGTATATTCAAGGTTATTTTTCTTTCATTGAACCCAGTATATATATCTTGAAACTCAACATTTGTCATGTATTATTGAACTGATGCCATGTAGAGCTTACCTTGCAGTTCAACGCAAGGCCGTTCAGAACTCACGAATCAACAGTTCAGATTTTTGTAAACCCACAACCCCTGAACCTTGAACTCTGAACCTGTGAACGGTAACGTTTATTCAACTTGATATTTTTCTTTACCCTTATAAATAAAAATGTCAACAGGTTTGGCAAATAGAAAGGAAAGGATATTAAAATGAATCGTGAAAAATCAGATGC
>JAFDIX010000387.1 GCA_019307805.1 Deltaproteobacteria bacterium
AGAAAAAAAGGACGTATGTCATGTTTTTCGACGGCTCTGTAAAAGGCCTGAATGTGGGAGCCCCGGTCCTGCTTGGAGGCGTCAGGGTCGGTTCGGTAAAAAAGATCAATCTTGATTTTTATCCCGATACGGATAAGATAGCGGTCCCCGTTTTCGTGGAATTTGACCCTGATGTTATTCATATCGTGGGTAAAATACAATACGAACCTGGAACCGAGGAAAGAAACAGGGCCCTTATAGAAGAAGGCCTGAGGGCGCAGCTTGAAACCCAGAGCCTGATCACCGGGCAGCTGCTCATACAACTCAATTTTCATCCTAACACGCCCGTTAATTTAAAAGGCCACTACCCGGAATATCTTGAGATTCCCACCATCCCCTCTACTATCGAAGAGATCATGAGCGTCTTCCGAGACCTGCCTTTAAAGGAAGGCGTAGAAAAACTCTTTAAAATAATGGATGGTCTGGATGCCTTTGTGAATTCTCCGGATTTCCAGGGGCTCCCCACCGGGGCAAAAGACACCATCAAGGACACACGGGGGATTTTGCAGAATATCAACACTCGGGTCGGGCCCCTGGCCGATAAGGTGGACAAGACCATAGGCAATTACGACAAGCTTGCCCGGGACATTGACGCCCAGATAAAACCCGTGGTCTCCGACCTCAGGGCGGCCATTCAAAAGGCCAGGGACGCCATGGCGCAGGCTGAAAAGACCCTGGACATCGAGCACGGAAAATCAGCCGAACTGGTGGACAGCATCAGTGGTGCTGCCGATGCCATTGCAAAGGCGGCAGATGACGCCCGTCCGGCACTCGCCAACATAAAAGGTCGGACTGCTGAGGACTCGGCAACCATTTACAACCTCAACACCATGCTCAAGGAGACCGCGGCAGCGGCCCGTTCCATTCGGACTTTGACCGACTATCTTGCACGACACCCCGAAGCCCTCATCAGCGGCAAGGGCGGACGCAAAGGGAGGTAATATGATGAATCGGTTTCATTCACGACTGACAGGCATGGCCATCATTCTAGGATTATTGATTTCCGCAGGGTGTATCTCGGGCACAACCGCACCCTCCAGTTTCTATGTTTTGAATCCCATTGCCGATGCCAAAACAGAGACACTGCCGGTATCAGAAAAGGAGACTATTCTCATTGGCGTGGGCCAGGTGGAGCTTCCCAACTATCTGGACAGGCCCCAGATAGTCACAAGGATTACTAACAACAAGCTCAAACTTGGGGAGTTTGACGTGTGGGCGGAAAATCTTTCAGACAGCGTTCCCGTGATCATTGCCGATAACCTGTCCAACCTTTTAAGCGCCCAACCCGTGGCTATCATCCCCGGGGTAGGGGTGATACAGGTCGACTACCGGGTCAAGGTGGATGTAACGCGCATGGACGGGACACTCGGTGGCGATGCGGTCCTGATCGCCCGATGGGGAATTTTCGGCGAACAGGGAAAACTGCTGAAGACCAGGCGCGCCATCTACAGGAAGCCGGCAAAGGGAGATGACTACGAGGCCTATGTCGCGGCCCACAGCCTTGCCATTGAAGCCCTCAGTCGGGATATTGCCGCCGCACTTGAAATCCTCCTGAAAGAGAGGTGATCATTTACGCACAACCATGGAATTCTCCACCATTGTGACAACGCCCCTTGACTGAAGCCGCTCAAGGTGCTTGGACACCATTAGATATTCCCAATACCTCAGGATACCGGCCCGTCTTCCCTTGTAGGCCCTGTAGATGAGGGCCGCCTTTACAAAGTCTTCAAGGGACCGTGGTTTGTCCAAAAAATCCAGAATCCTTTTTTCCCTTTGTTCAATAATCTCCAGGAATCCATCAAACGCCTCCGGAATGCCCTCTCTGATCACTCCCATGTGGGACGAGACAACCGTGTTGATGTCATATTGACCAACCCGTTGGATGGATCGAATAAATGCATCCAGATCTGATTCCGGATTTCCGTACCAGGGGCCAAAGGAGGTGAAGTCGATATCCGTGGTCAGCATGATCTTCTCGTGGGGCAAATAAAAACAGTAATGATCGTCCGTATGCCCCGGGGCATACACCGCTTCCACCACAGTGTCCCCACAATGGAAATGGTGACCATCATCATAATAATTACCCGTACTGAAATTCCTGAACCCCGTACTGTCAGCGATATAGACGATCCACTCTTCCCTCAGATCGGGCGCTATGAAGCGCACAGACAGACGATCCAGGTCTCCTGCCGTCGCCCTGCTTTTTCCCGGACCCCACAACACTTCCGGTTCGAAACAGGCAGACCCTGAACAGTGGTCCGGGTGGGTATGGGAATAGATGACCATGTCGGGTGAAAATTTTTCCTTCACTTTTTCAAGGACCCCGGTGCCGCAGCCCGTATCTATCAACGCGGTCCTCTCTCCGGTGACAAGAAGGGAATGGGAACTTGGGAAACGTCCGCCATTCTCTCCACGCACAAGGGTTATATTTTTCTCTACCCTCTCAAACATGATTCTCCGGCTTCGTCATTGACAAGGAGTGGTCATTGGCCCTATATTATTTCCAATAGACCGTGAGTAAGTGAAGTGTAATGTCCATAAAGAGTTCCGGCGTCCCATCTGAAAAAAACAATAGTGAGTAAAGGAGGTCCAAGCATGAATAAGCAATTTCTATGGAAAATGATTGCCCTGTGCATAATTTTTGCTTTTGCCGGGTGTGCCAGCGGTCCTTCAGCCAAAGTCCAGACCAGCAATCCCAAGATTCAACGTGTGAGCAATGAATATTTCAAGGCTGAAATTGAACCATTATTGAATAAAGATGGCAAGTTCTACAATGCCTTTCATTTCTCCGTCACCAACAAAACCAGTGCGGACCTGTACATTGAATGGAACCATACCTATTACCTCTTGAACGGTAAAAAACAGGGTCTGTTTTTCTGGGATGGCATTGACTGGGAGGCCCTCAAAAAGGCAAAAGAGCATCCCCTGGTTAAGGTTGCAGCCGGTATTACCCATACTGTTGAAATTTTCCCTCAAAAACTGGCAGGAAGGAATATGAAGCCTTCCGCGTCGAACGAGAGATACCTCAGGGGCTTTATGCCGGCCGGGGAAAACGGTGTTTTGCTCACCGTCAAAAAGGGAGACAAGCTTATAAAAGAAAAGCTGACCGTTCTCATCAAAGAGTGACTCCACGAAACCTAATGGGATAAAAAGGCCACGGGGGTATCCTTCGGTGGCCTTTTTTGATTTTGAAAAGGAGGGAAGAAAGATGTGCAGACAAAAGAGAACCCTTTTCATGGGCCTGGCCATCTTGTTGACACTCTTGTTCGCATCTGCGCAACTGTGGGCACAACCCCTTGGGATCATGTCCCAGCAGCCTCAAAAGACACCCCACAAGGGGACCCTCTGTTCCGATAGCGGCAGGTTCGTATTCGGCCAGATTTCCGATTCCAGCAAGGATCAGTTTATGCTGGACACCCAAACCGGCCGGCTGTGGAGAATTTCCGAGACCGGCAGGATCGGGTTGTTCCTGCAAACCGTGCCCTACAAATCAACGGACGGAGAATACAAGGATCTGCCCGCCAGTTCCCTCAAACCAAAGAAAAAAACCGAAAAAAGCAAATAGGAGGAGAATGATGGGTTCTAAAGTAGTGGTGATTATTTCTACCGGTGAAAAAGAAAAGGCCATGACAGGGCTCATGTATGCCCGGAACGCGAGAGACAGGGGGTGGATGGATGAGGTCAAAGTGATATTTTTCGGCCCTTCCGAGAACCTGCTCGTGAAAGATGAAGATATCCAGGACATGGCCCTCCAAATAGGTCAGGCTGAAAAGCCCGTGGCCTGTAAGGCTTTGTCGGACCGGGATGGAATCTCGGAAAAAATCGAGGAAATAGGTGTAGCGGTGGAATACGTCGGGACCGTCATCTCGGATCTTATTAAGGAGGGGTATGTACCCATGGTCTTTTAGGAGGCTGTCGGAAAACCCCCATCTGCTGCGTTATCCTCATCCCTCGTCACTGCGGCGTACAAAAGTAAATGGCTCAAGGAGCAAGGCTTAAGGCGCAAGGCTTAAGGAAAAGAAAAGATGAATCGTATTATATCATCCCGTGCGCCGTGTGCCTTATGCCGTGGACCTTTTTCA
>JAFDIX010000388.1 GCA_019307805.1 Deltaproteobacteria bacterium
CCATGCTATATCAGCCAATCCTGACCTCACAGCGTTCCAGGCATCCTTGGCCTTGACCAGGGTCTGCAGGGGGTAAATTTGAATCTTGACCCTGCCCTTGGTCGCCTTCTCCACGGCATCTGCCCAGGGCTTGTGTCCGTATTTGTGAAAGGCACTGGTTGCCGGCATTTCGTGATGGTATTTCAATGTCCATGTTTTCTCAGCGGCAACAGAATTGGAACCAGTCCCAATAAGGCAAAAAGACATCATCAATGCGATCACCATGGGGATAATAAGGAACTTTTTCATCTTCTATTCCTCCTTCCTTTCTTGTTTTGGATTAACAATGGATTGGAACGGATCAATGGCCAAGGTGTCTGTTTCTGAAGGGTTCACCTCCTTTCTCTTTTCTTTATCATTAAAACAACATCTGATAAAGACCTCAAATTTGTCCCTTACAATGGCCTGGCAAGTTTCCGGATGGTAGCCATCCGCTCTTCGACCACATGCTGGAGCGTGTCCAGCTCTTCCCGGCCCAGATGCCGAAATCTGTCCGTCATTTTGGTGAATTCTTCAATGGGCCTGGTATGCTTTACTTCGTGAGTCAGCCGAAATACCCTTTTCTCAGCTTCCCACAGCGGGAAATAATTTGTCTCAACAGCGGCTTCGCACATCTCTATCACACGATCCCCTTCCCCTCTCCACCCGACAGGGCAGGGTGAGAACAGGTGGATGTAAACCATACCATCCTTTACTTCCATGGCCTTTTTGAGTTTCCGTGCATAATCCTGCGGATAGGCAATGGTAGCAGTGGCCGTGTAGGAAACGCCCCCATGCAGGGCCATCAAAAGAGGAACGTATTTCCCTTCCTTCCCTTTTCCTCTCTGATTGGGGCCGACCTCGGAGGTTGTTGTCCAGGCACCCAGGGGGGTGGTGCCGCTCCTCTGGATGCCGGTATTCATATAGGCCTCGTTGTCATAGCATATATAAATGATGTTCTCGCCCCGCTCAGCCGCACCGGAAAGGGGCTGGAAACCTATGTCCGCAGTGGCCCCGTCGCCCACAAAGGAGACCACCTTAACGTCTTTCCCGATCTTGTTGTAATAGCGTTTCATCCCTGTCATCACGGAAGCAACGTTGGTCAGGAGGGCCATGTGGCAGGGTACGGACTCGGGAGCCTTGATCCCCCCCGGCGTTTCGACCCCCAGTATCATGGCACAGGCACACCCGGGCGCACCGACCAGGATGACATCCTTTCCCAAAACACGGAGTGTGAACCTGTGGGCTATTTCAGCCGGACAGCCCGGACACATGGTTGTCCCATGGGAAAGGGGGTCCTCCATTTGAAAATGGGTTGTGATGGGCTCGTTTTGGATAAAGGTGAGTAACCCCTGTGGGCATGCCTTGACACACTCGGGGTCTCCGTCACATTGATCACACTTCACGCTCAGTTTTTTGTCTGCATTATACTCAATGCCGCCATAGGGACATGCCAGGGAGCACAACCCGCAACCCAGACACTTTGTTTGCTCTATCCTGACCATGCCGTTTTCCGGATCCTTGGTAATAGCTCCGGTGGGGCAGTACTCTTCACAGACCGGCTCTCCGCATTGATTGCAAATTATCGTGCTGTGTTTCTCAAGACAGGTCTCGCTGCAGATAGAACAATCAGGAGGGCATTTGCCCTCGTCTATTTTTATGGTATCTTGAAGTGCCTTCATCTCTATATCACCTGGTGTTCCAGGGGCTGGGCAACCTTCCTTTCTGCTTCATGCATAAACCATAGCCCCGCCTCTTTGGGTTTTTCCAATAGGAGTTTCTTTTGGGGGCCCACATCAATCCTGTTTCTAATGAGATACTGCAGGACCCCGCCGTCAATATCCATATTGAAGAAATTTGCCCCCACAAGCCTGCCGTCTCTACATACTATCTTTCCATAGTGCCTGTTTTTCTCGTCCTTTTGGACCAGAATATCGTCCTCCCGGGTTCCCATGAACTCCCCTATTGAACAGGCAAAATGGCCAAAGAAATTGAAGGCGTTCATGGAGAGCCAGCCGTCGTATCGGGCCTCTTTTCCTATCATATTGCTGCCTGCCACTTTGCCCTGCTCCACAGCACTGGGCCGGATAAGGCTCAGCCCATCCTTGCCCGTAAGGTAATTGGCCGCTTCTGCCACGTCGCCCGCGGCAAATACTCCGGGTATACTGGTTTCCATCCCTCTATCCACAACAATGCCCTCATTGATGCGGATCCCGCTTCCATTTAGAAATGAAACCCTTGGTCTCACCCCCGTAGCGGCAATCACCAGATCGGCGTTGTTCTTTTTGCCGCTTTCAAAACATATTTCGAATGAACTATTATCATTGCGGACCTCAGTGACCTCACCCCATTGACGTTTTATCCGAATACCATGCTTCGCAAAAAGCCCAATGATGATGTCATCCAGGTCTTTGTCAAAGTAGAGACGGAGAATCCTTTCCCTGGGAGCAATGACAGTGATTTCATGACCCCTTTCAGCCAGTGAGACAGCCAACTCCATGCCCACAAATCCCGCCCCAAGAATGGTTATTTTAATGTTATCTTTGTGTTCCTTGAGAGGTACATAGTCATCCATGACATGGAAACCGGAGATTCCTGCAGCTGTCAGGGCAGGTTGGAGTATCGGCTCTGAACCCGAGGCGATCAAAAGTGTATCATAGGAATCACTCTCACCATCATCGTACATCACTTTTTTGGTACCAGGATCGATTTTGGTCACACACCTGCCTCTGGTCAAGGTGGCGTTCATTTTTTTGAAAAAGTCATTATCAGCAATCGTGATCTCTTCTTCTTTTCTTCTCCCCGAAACAAGGTAGGGCAAGGACATGGGTGAATAGGGCAGGTAGTCCTCCATGGTGACCAATTGCACCTCATCATCAGACCCCAGTTTTCGGATCTGCTTGAGTGCACTTAATGCCGCTGCCCCGCATCCGACAATAAGATGCCTTTTCTTACTCATAAATGATGCTCCTATTCCAAGGCCAGCCAATGCACTTCCTGGCATGGCTCCCCGGTTGCGGCACGACTCGTGAGGTCAACGCTCCTGTCGATGTGCTCCAGCGTGATATCTCCCCCGGAAAGTCCGTCTATAAAATTCACCATTGGGATAGAGAGTCCCAACCTGTTGAGAGCTGCTCTCAATTCAACAAAGATGATGCCTGCATTCCAGCCAAAACACACATCCCGGTCAATGACGCCCAGGGCCTTCTTGCCATGAACGGCCTGGGCCAGCCTTTCCAGGGGAAAGGGGCGGAACGCTCTGATCCTGATCAATCCGACTTTGATCCCTTTATCGCGCTTGTTGTCGACCACGATTTTTGCAGTGGAGGCAGCACTCCCCATGGCCAGTAAAAGAATTTCTGCATCCTCCACCCGATATTCTTCAATGAGGCCGCCGTATTTCCTGCCGAAGGCATAGTGAAATTCCCTATCAATGCTGTCTATCTTTTGCTTGGCATGGGACATGGCCATGCAGTGTCTATGCCGGTGCTCTGTAAAAGGTTTTCCACCGAGAAAGATGCCCTGCATCATGGGCTTTTCAGGGTCTAAACGGCACTCTGCAAGTTCTCTGGGGGGCAAAAAGGCGGCAACATCCGCCTGGGCCGGAATCTCAACCCTTGAGGAAAGGTGGGAAAGATAATGGCCGTCATAGCAGACGTTCACCGGCAAAAGGATATCAGGGTCCTCGGAGAGTTTATATGCCATGATGATGGTGTCCAGGATCTCCTGGCAGGACTCGGCATGGATTTGTATCCACCCGGCATCCCTCATGGTAAGGATATCCTGTTGTGAACAAAGCACGGTATTGGGCGCTGCCAGTTCTCTGCAGACGTTTACCATGACCATGGGCAGCCTCAATGTGGCGGCATAGATGTAGGCCTCAAACATATAGGCCAATCCATTGCTGGAGGTGGCACTAAAAACCCTTCCGCCTGAGGAGGAGGCACCGATAAGTACGCTCATGGCGGAATGTTCGCCTTCCACCTCCACAAATTCTGCCTGAAGGAGGCCATTGGCAATAAACCTGCTCAATTCTTCCACTACAGGACTCTGGGGAGTAATTGGATAGGCGGCAACGACATCCGGTTTACACAGGAGAACCGCCTGGGCAGCCGCCGAGTTCCCCTTGAGTACCTTGATAGTGCCTTGAGCCGGATTCTCCATTCTATTCGCTTTCCTCAAAAACCATCCTGACAGCATTTACCGGGCATACCCTGGCGCATATACCGCAGCCCTTACAATACTCGAGATCAGCAACAAAACCGGTGCCATGGCTTGCGATGCATCCGGTCGGACAGAATAAATAGCAGGTGCCACAGTGGCAGCACTTGGAAGTCTTTACTATGGGCTTCTGGTATCGCCATTCACACACCCTGACGACCAGACGACTGTCCGAGTCGATATCGAGCCACGGGCCAGGGTGTTTTGTTTCATATTCCATCTCTATTCCTTCAAAATCCTGCTACCCGAACTTCCTCATATCCTCTCCTGGCACACTGCCTGTTCCCCTCCAGGGCCTTTCCGCTCCAGAACTCTTCTAATGCGGACAAAAGAGAGTCCAGTCCGACCCAACCGGTTGTCGCTGCAAAGGCCCCTATCAGACAGGTATTGGTTGCCGGCCTCTTTATCTCTTCAAGGGCAATGCGAGTCGCATTGACAGTTCCTGAGGTTTTTACGTTCTCATTTGGGATGATTTCTGTTTTTTCTGAAGAATTCAGGATGAGAAAACCGTCCGGTTTTAGGCCTTCATATACACCGCTGACATTTTTAAAAAATGAATCGGTGAATATCAGGCAGTCAGGGGAGTACACCTGGGTCCTCTCTCTGATATCATTGTCAGCCATCCTTACGAAAGCGCTCACCGGAGCCCCCCTTCTCTCCGTACCAAAGGATGGAAATGCAGTGGCATACTTGCCTTCAGCGACAAAGGCGGTAGCCAATATCTCGGAAGCCATCACGACACCCTGCCCGCCCCTGCCATGTAATCTTATTTCTTTCACTGAATATTCCCATCTTCCCTGTCAAAGGCAGGGTAAAAATCGCCTAATTGCACTGCTGCACTCCTCTCCATACACCGGCACGTACTTCTGGATGGGTATCAGGGGTGTTTCCTTTCTCCTTATCCATAGCCAAGCTCCATTGAAATACTCCGAGCGCTGTCTGTAACCATATCCATGAGGCTTTCTCTGTTCTCTCCTAATATTCTGTTTGCGGGCCCCACCAGGGTAAGTCCGGCAGTCACTCCACCGCTGTGGTCAAAAACGGGCGCCCCTATGGATCCTGCCCCGGCATCAACTTCTGAAACGCTCTGGGTAAAGCCCTGTTTCCGTATTAATTCCAGCTCATTTTTTAGTTGCGCAGCATCTGTGATAGTATTTTCGTTCAGCTTCGCAAGCCCCTTTTCTTCGATCATGGCATCAATAAATGATTCATCCTGATAGGCGAGTAGAACCTTCTGTGAGGCTCCTGCATGTAAAGGGAGGGTGCTTCCTTTTCTTATGGTCAGCCTTACAATCCTTGGGCTTTCCACACGGTCAGTGTGACTGTTTCCCCCGATTTCACGGACAAGGAATGCATATAGGGGAGAGCAATATCGACGATAGAAATCCTCTCTGCAGCCAGATTTCCCATTTTGAAAATACTCAGCCCCAGGAAAAATTCCCTGGTATATGTATCTTTTGAAAGAAATCCTTTTCTCAGAAATAAATCGAGATACTTGTAGGTAGTACTTAAGGGAATGCTGAGCATCTTGGAGATTTCATGTGCTGAAAGCCCCCGATGTTCAGAATCAAAAAGGGAGAGAATGTCAATGGCTTTTTCTAGAGACGCAAATGGTCTACCCATATTAATTCTCATTAAATGAGAAAGCTTTCTCCTATTTGTAGAAACTATACCTGTGTCTATCTGAAGTCAAGGCAAAAATCGGCAAGAACCACACAGCCATTCCTTTTTATTTGCTTTATGTAAGCGGGGAAGCGAAGAATGGTTACTCGTACAATTTGTGGATTAGTTTCTTTTTGTATTGATACCTCGGAAGTTCGTCAACCAATGCAATATCGGCCCGAAACATCAGTTTGTGGCGTATAGTCTTTTCTAATAACCGTTTTAGCTCATCTTTATCACCGGGACTTTCACCCAATTCAACTTTAATCTTTAAGGGGGGGGCGACTACGGGTCCGGGGCTTTCCAACTG
>JAFDIX010000041.1 GCA_019307805.1 Deltaproteobacteria bacterium
TACGGCAACCCGGACAACTTCTGGACTGGGGGGGCGATGTGCCCCAAGGGCAAATCCATGGTTGAACTGACCTACAGCCCCCACAGAATAATATATCCGCTCCTGCGTCAGGGTGACCGCTGGCAACGGATCTCCTACCAGGAGGCCGTTGATATGGTAGCCGAACGGCTCCTCAAGATTAAGGAAGAGTTTCCGGAAGACTATGATTACCGGGTTGCCATGTTTGCCCCGCTTTGGGAGTCTAGGGAAAGTGAGCTGGCGGCTCTGATGGCCCTGCGGTTGGCGGGATTTCCTAACGTATGTTCACCGGGCGACGCCTGTATCGGTAACTCTGCCACTTCCTTGCGGCTCTGCCTGGGAAGCGGCATTTCGCCCACCACCCTCGATGAAATACTCGAGACTGAAACCGCCGTTCTCTGGGGCACAAACATTGCCGAAATGTATCCGCCTTATATGCGTTGGCTGAATTTTGCCCGGGAAAAGGGTGTAAGAATAGTCTATTTGGACCCGCGACAAACGCCCACCAGCAGTTTCAGCGACGAGCAACTCATGCCCCGACCGGGAACAGATGGGGCCCTTGCCCTGGGGATAATACGACTTCTGCTCAAAGAGAATCTCTACGATAAGGATTACGTGGCCACCAAGGTAAACGGTTTTGATGAACTGGTCCAGTCGGCAGAGGTCTACAGCCCGGATAAGGTGGCTGAAATCACCTGGATACCGGCGGACGAGGTAGTGGCTTTCGCCAGAAGCCTCGGGCGCAGTAAACGAACCATCATTTGGATGGGAGGGTCGCTGTCGCGATACACCAATTCGATTCATACCGTCCGGGCGCTTGTTGCCCTCCAGGCCATCACCAACAACCTTTCCGGTCCCGGCAAAGGAATAATGAATGTCCAGGGAGGAAAGCCGGGAGGTGAAGAAGAATTTCTGGAAAAACACAGTGATCACGAGCTGGCTCCCAGAATGAGATTCAGAAAGGTGCTGTTCAGCATGAAGCGAGAGAAGGTCAATCTGCTGCTGCTGAACTCCAGCTACCGTCGTTACCCGGATGCAAATCGGGTGAGGGAAGCGATCTCCAAGGTTGATTTCGTCGTCTACCGGGGGTTTTTCATGGACGAGGAGGCACAGCTCGCCAACCTGATTATTCCTGGAACCATGGTGTATGAAAGTGAAGGCTCTCAGTATGGGGCACAGCGCCAGGTGGTCTGGCGGAACAAAGTAATCGAACGGCCGGGAGAAACGGTGGAAGACTGGCGATTTTACACGGATTTGGGCAAGAGGATAAACCAAGACAGTTTCCCGCCGGTAAAAAGTGCGGAAGATATCTATGAACTTTTCAGGGAAGAGGTCTCTTCCTGGAAAGGGCTTACCCTGGAAAGGCTGAAGAGTAGCCCCACAGGTGTGACCTGGCCCAGTTGGTCCATTGATCAACCGGACACCCGGGGAACCCTTTACCCGAATAACCGCTTCCAAACCCCGGATGGCAAAGTGGAACTTCGTTCCAGACCGCTCGGCCCCATCAGATGGTATGAGCCCAAAGGAAGCCCCAATGGGAACAAGGCCAAAGCAGACAATGAATTCCCGCTGATATTCACCCAGGGAAAAGTGGTGCAGCACTGGCAGCATACCTACACCAACTGGTCCTCACTCATGGACCAGTTTTCTGAAGGAAATGTCGTTCAGGTCAACCCGCAGACGGCTGGCGATCTCGGGCTCAAGGATGGAGAGGCGGTATATCTTGAGACGAAAAAGGGTAAGCTCAAGGCCAGGCTGCAGGTGACCGCGTCGATTCTACCCGGCGTCATTTTCACCCCATCGCATCCGTCGCCTGCCAGTCCCTTCTCTGGAAATTCGGGCACTTCCATCAATACCATAATTCCGGGATATTGGGATAAGGTGGCGGCCCAGTTTAACGGCTTCGGATGCAAGCTGAGCAAGGCTTAATAAGCCTAATAAAATAGCATTTTAAGAAAATCAAACTTGAGGAGGAGAGTGTGTGATGAAAATAGTTAGTTTTAAAAAGGCTACCTGTCTAGTTCTGTTGGTAGTATTTATCCTTGCCAGCGGTATGATTTCCATAGCAGCAGAGGAGAAAAAGCTCGTAGGAAAAACGATCAATATAAATACAGCCACGGTAGATGATTTTGCTCAGGTCCCTCTAGTCTCCAGGGAACTGGCGGAGAGAATCGTCGAGTATCGCGATGACACCGGTGACTTTCAGGTTATGGAAGAGCTGCTCCAGATTGATGGCTTCACCCGAAAGATGCTCAGGAGAATAAAGCCCTTCTTGCTGCTGGAAGGCATTGGGGGTGACGAGTGCACCTGCTGAGCAACTTCGTCGTTCCCAACTGCTAAAGACAGAATCCCCCCGGTTATAGACACCGGGGGCAGGCAAATGTAGGGAAGCCGACTGCCGCACACCTGAACCATGTTCAGAAAAGTTGGTAACCCAGCTGACCCTTAACTCCGCCCAGTAGCATCCAAGCATCATTATATGATCAAAGCCTGTCCCTCGCTCGATGGACCAATTAGGGCGCCACATTCTCACAGAGATGGGGGAAAGGTCTAGAACCAGGCAACTTCGATTAGAGCCCTGGAAAGAGGGGCGTGCCCTCACCTTAGCCTGGTAGAGATGGAGGTTTTCGAGAAGATGAATCGTAGACAATTCCTCGGGCTAACGGGAATTCTAGCGGGCAGGGTCCTTACTGGTGCTCCGGAAAGAGCAGCGGCGGCCGGCCCTCCGCAGATTTCCCCGGATGCAGTTGGGGTTTTGGTGGATACCACCCTCTGCATAGGCTGCCGCAAGTGCGAACAGGGATGTGCCGAAAGGCAGAAACTGCCTGACAGAGCTTTTGAGGATATGTCTGTCCTGACTACTCCCAGAAGACCCGATGCAGGTGCTTATACGGTTGTTAACAGGTATTACCCCAAGTACGTGGCCCCGGGGCCGTGCTGTGATTCTCCCACCTTTGTTAAATTTCAGTGCATGCACTGTTTGGATCCAGCCTGCGCTTCGGCTTGTATTACCGGGGCGATGAGCAAGCAGCCGGGCGGACCGGTGACCTATAATGTTAGCAAATGTATTGGCTGCCGCTACTGCATGATGGCCTGCCCCTTCCAGATTCCGGCCTATGAGTATCACCGGGCCCTGCTGCCCAGGGTGATGAAATGCACCTTCTGTTTCGAATACATCACCAAGCTGCCTAGAGATAAAGGCGGGCTTCCTGCCTGCGTCCAGATTTGTCCAACCGAGGTGATGACTTTTGGCAAAAGAGCCGATCTGTTGGACTTGGCCCGCTGGAAGATCAAGAACAAGCCAAGGGAATATATGGACCATATTTTCGGAGAACATGAAGTGGGGGGAACGTCCTGGATGTATCTGGCCTCGGATCCGTTGGAAAAGCTCGGGTACCCGAAGCTGGGAACAAAGGCGGCGCCTAGATTGACCGAAGCCATTCAACATGGTGTCTTTCAGGGATTTGCGGGACCACTGCTGCTCTTCGGCGCTCTGGGGGGTTTTATGTGGCTGACCGATAGGAAAGGCAAAGCCAAACATGACAGCTCAGAGAAAGAGGGTGGCCGATGAGTTCACACGAGCAAGCTGCACCGGTTGACAACAAACTTTTCACCCCCGGAGTAATGGTTCTTGTTGCTCTGATGTTCATCGGTCTAGTATTCGCTGCGGCGCGATTCCTTTTTGGCCTCGGGGCTGTCACCAATCTCAACAATCAATTCCCCTGGGGGTTGTGGATTGGGATAGACGTGGCGACGGGCGTGGCTCTGGCTGCCGGCGGTTTCACCACAGGTGCCCTTGCCTACATTTTCAACCGGCATCAGTATCACGCCGTTATCAGACCCGCACTTCTCACCGCCATGTTGGGTTATACTTTTGTGGTTCTGGGGCTCCTTGTTGACATTGGCAGATATTGGAATATGTGGCGCCCCATGGTCAGCTGGAACCCCAAGTCGGTCCTCTTTGAAGTGGCCATATGTGTGATGCTCTACTCAAACCTCCTCTACATCGAATTTGTCCCGATCGTCGTGGAGCGTTTCAAGGGTAAAGTCTCCCTGCCGGGGCGATTCCGGGTTCTCAATGAGCCCACTGAAAATCTTCTGGAATTGGCGGACCGATTGCTGGGCAAGGTCATGTTCCTTTTCATCATCGCCGGGATTGTCCTGTCTTGCCTGCATCAGTCCGGCCTCGGATCTCTCATGCTCATCACCGGCTACAAGGTACACCCCTTGTGGTACACCCCCATACTGCCCCTCCTTTTCCTTTTGTCCGCAATTGCCGTGGGCTATCCCATGGTGGCTTTTGAATCAATAATTACTTCCAAGTCCTTGAAACGTGAGCTGGAGATGGAGGTTCTTACTCCGTTGGCCAGGATTATGCCGGTCCTCATCGGGGTGTATTTGGCTTTTAAGCTGGGGGATATGCTTGTTCGGGGCACTTATACCTACCTGTTGGACGGCACCCTGCAGTCAATCGCCTTTGTGGTGGAAGTGCTTCTAGGCGTGATTTTACCCTTCGTTCTTCTCCTCTCAAGGAAAGTGCGGGAGTCAGCTGGGTGGCTCTTTTTTGCTTGCAGCCTTTATGTCGTGGGGGTCGTTCTTAACCGGGTGAATGTTTTTCTTATCAGCTATACTCCTCCTTACATGATGGAGCGCTATGTTCCGGCCATCGGCGAGATAGCCATTACGGTCGGTTTAGTTGCCGCGCTCATCTTTCTCTACAGGGTTTGTATTACCGTGTTTCCAGTACTGACTGCCCACAAAAACGGCACTGCCAAAGCGGCAGTGATATTGCTGGCCTCTTCCCTGGTTCTCTGGGTGCAAGCGCCAGCATATGGGGCTGAAGCTGCTGCAACTGAAGGGAAAAAGGCCATTCCCATTGTGGCCAAAGTCATCCCATTCATCGACGATACGCCCAAAGTGCGTATACTGAAAAGCCCGGTCATCAAGAACTACGACGACTTGTACGAATCCGTTCGTTTTGGGCACCGCAAGCATGTCGGTTTGGTCAAGGACTGCACCATCTGCCACCATCGCACTCCCAGAGAAGAGGGCGACACCTATGGCCAGCCGGCGACCATGTCTGAACTTATCAGCAAAAAAACCCTGCCCAAGAGCTGTGCTACATGCCATGATCATCCCTTCAAGCCCGGGAACCTCCACGTGCCGGGACTCAAAGGCGCCTATCATAGACAATGCCTGAATTGCCACCGGGAGGCCGAGCAGAGACCGGAGGGAGCAGGTGCGGTCCAATACCGCGGCATGGTGAAGGGCATAGAGGCCGGAGGCAGTCTGGTGAGTCGCGCCCCACTGGATTGTATTTCCTGTCACGGCAAAAAAGTGCCGGACCACAGGGAGTTGGTTAAACTGGAAGGCGAGGTCGATGTCTCCACCGTGACCAAAAACTGTCTTTCCTGCCACCAGGCCCAGGGCGAGGCCATGCTCAAGTCGGCTCACTGGAACTGGCAGGGGCCTTCTCCCTTTACCGTGGGAAACGAGATGCGCTCGGATCTGGGTAAGCGCTCTCAGACCATGAGCAATGCCGGTATAGCCTTGAGCGGTAACTGGGCAAGGTGTACCGGCTGCCACGCGGGATATGGTTGGCAGGACGAAAACTTTGACTTCACCGATGTGAGCAAAATTGATTGCCTGGTTTGCCACGATACCACCAAAACCTATCGAAAGTCTTCGTTGGATGCGGGTATGCCGGAGAAGGATGTTGATCTTCTCAAGGTGGCGCAACGGGTGGGCAAGGTGAGCAGGTTAACTTGTGGGACCGCCTGCCACTTTTCCGGGGGGACTGCTGATCCCATCAGCCACGGCAGCCTGAACGGAGCACTTCTGCTGCCGAATCGCAACCTTGATATTCATATGGCCGTGGATGGACAGAATTTACGATGCGTGGACTGCCACAAAACTCGGAGACACCAGATCTCCGGTCGCAGCATTTCGGTGCCGGAGGTAGAGGGCTATTTTTCCTGTCAGTTCTGCCACACCGAAAAACCCCATATCAGCAGCAGTCTACTGAACCAGCATCTCAACAAACACACGGAACATCTAGCCTGCCAGACCTGCCATATTCCTGTTTACGCCAAGGCTAACCCCACCATAACCCGGTGGGATTGGTCCACGGCAGGAAAGGAGAGCAACGAATCCGAGGCCAGTGAAGGGATGCCAACCTTCCTGAAGGAATTCGGTAGTCTGTCCTGGAGGGAAACCATAAAACCTTCCTATCTTTGGTATAGCGGTACAGTGAGTCGCCACCTGGTGGGAGATCGAATCAATGGAGGCGGTGTGACCGAGTTGACCAAACCAGAGGGAAACCGTCAGGACCCGTACTCCAAGATATACCCCTTTAAGAGAATTACCGGAAAACAGATCAGCGATGCAGTCTATAAATACCTGATCACGCCCAAACTGTGGCAAGAATACTGGCGGCACTGGGATTGGGACCGGGCGTCGAGACAGGGTATGAATATCGCCGGACTGCCTTATAGCGGAAAGTATGAGTTTGTCGAGACTGTTACCCACCAGGGATTGAACCATGAAGTGCTGCCAAAGGAGCGGAGCCTTTCTTGCGCCCAGTGCCACTCAGCCCTTGCTAAAGAGTCATCGTGTGAGCGCTGCCATCAGGTTCGAGCGGATATTGATTTCAAAAACCTGGCATCTAAAGGGATAAACTTCAGTGATCTGGTCCAAGAGGGGCATGACGCCGAGGGTTTCATCGGCATGACCGACTATATCGATTTCGAGACTCTGGGTTATGCTGGCGATCCCATCGAGGTCGGCGGAAGATTCAAGCAACTGCCTCTGGAGATGAGAGTTAAGCGCAAAGGGGAAGAGAAATCTTTGCCGGGAATGGAAGGTGAACAGCAACCCCCGCGTGAACAGGAGCCCACATCTTCCTAGATGTCTTACGGAGACCAAGAGGGTGGTTTCTGCATTTCCGCAGTGGAAATTGCGGGGGCAATAATCTTCTGAGGAATTTTGCTATAAACGCCACTTGAGTTGACCTGCCGAAGATGAGGACATCAATATGCAACCCAAATACGCCATGGTGATAGATGCCTCCCAATGTTTTTACTGTAAGGCTTGTATCATTGCCTGCCAGTTGGAGAATGAGGTCCCTCCCCACTCCTATCGAAACTGGATAAAGTCGGAAGACGGATCCAGCAGACAATTGCATTTTCAACCCGGCAATTGCATGCAGTGCGATAAACCTTCCTGTGTAGCGGCCTGCCCGGTTCCTGGAGCTACTTTCAAGTCCAATGACGGCTTGGTGCTGATAGACCGCAAGGTCTGCATCAACTGTGGGAATTGTGTTCCAGCCTGTCCCTACGGCGCCCGCTACCGCCATCCCGCCAAGCATATTGCTGACAAGTGTGACTTTTGCCGCCACCGGATTAAACGCGGCCTGGAACCGGCTTGCGTGGAGGTTTGCCCCACCAGAACCCGGGTTTTCGGTGATCTCAATGATCCTTCGAGCCAGGTCAACCGCCTCCTGAAGCAAGGAGGGTTAGTTCGCGTGATCAACGCCAAGGTAGACACCCAACCAACTATCTACTACAAAGAGGGCACCGTGCCGCTTACCTGGCCGGCGGAGCCCACGCTTCCGGGAAATGTCCGCATGTCCCCTTCATTCTGGAAAAAGATACGGACTGCTTGAGTCTCGCCGCTAAGGGGCAATCTAGTATCCATATATAAACTCTCATCCCCTCCCGCCCCTGCCGCGAGGGCAGCGGGATCTTCGACAAGGGGGAGGAATTGCCCGTATTTCTGGACGGAGAGTGACCAGATAATTCTATTTTTTTGTGATACAGTGTCTGGTAAGATCAGCTGAATGAAAAACTGAATACACTGTGACTGATTAAAGAGGAGGGAAGGCAATTGCATAAACACAAACTTGGAATTTTCTCCATCATTCAGTTTTTCATGTTTCTCTTTTGCTTTTGTGCCGGTGCTTGGGCTGGCAACTCGGCAAGGGTGCTTGTCATTCCGTTCAATATTAACGCAGCTAAGGATCTATCCTTCATGCAACGTGGTGTTATGGCCATGTTAACAACCAGGCTCACACAGACAGGCAAGGTTGATGTGATCAGCCTCGACGAATCAACACGGGCAGGTAAAGCAGCTGCCGAGTCTATGAACATTGACAGGGCAATCTCGGCAGGGAAGAGGCACAAAGCCGATTATGTGATATTTGGGAGCATTACGGTCTTAGGTGACCACATTGACACAAATGCCATAATGGTTGATATCTCTCAAGAGAAGCCCGTCCTTGCTTTCAACAGATTTGGACAAAGCCAATCCGATTTATTTGACCATATTACACTCTTAGCAACCCAGATCAATGAAGAGGTTTTTGGCCACAAGACCCTTACGAAACAGGAACCGCCACAGGGGGAGGCCAAGGTGGGAATAGACACTCAGACGAATAAAATTAAACCTCCTGAACCTGCAGGGGCGACCGAGCCTTCTCCAACTATCCCAGTTCCCATGGCCGAAAGTGGATTAGCTTCCTGGGCGAGCAAAAATTTCAAGGTGCGCATTATAGGCGTGGCCGTCGGCGATCTGGATGGTGACGGCTGGAATGAAACCGTTTTTGCCAGCGAGAGTAAGGTACATATTTACCGGCATTCGGGTGAACAGTTCGCAAAATTAGGAGAAATAACGAATTCTGCCCAAGAGCGAATTATAGGGATTGATGTAGCAGATATTAACAACAACGGTAGAGCAGAGGTTTTTGTCACGAATTTCCCGAAAAAAAGCGGCAGACTTCAGTCATTTGTTCTAGAGTGGGATGGATCCGGATTCAGGAAGATTGTAGACAGACTGAATTGGTACTTCAGAGTTATGGATGTTCCTGAGCGGGGTCATGTTCTTTTGGGACAGCGGTGGGCTGGGCCCAAGGCCATTTTTTCAGGTGGTGTGTACGGGATGAAATGGAGCAATGGCCAGTACGAACCAAGAGAAGAATTAAAACTGCCCAGGGGCGTAAATATTTACAGCTTCATCTTTGGTGATGCTTTGAACGTCGGCCAGCAAAATCTCGTTTTGTTTACATCCCTTGATTATGTGCGAGTTTTGAACAGCAACGGAGAAGAAGAATGGATAAGTGGAGAGAAGTACGGCACTAGCACCATCTACCTGGAATTTCCCAGCGAAGATACCACTTTTGGAGACACAAAGGTTATGGATCGAATCTATCTGACACAACGTATCTTTGTCGCAGATCTAAACAAGAACGGAAAAAGCGAGATTATTTTGGTCAAAAACCTTGGTTCCACAAGGCTTTTTACACGTGCACGCAGTTTCAGTGGAGGTTATGTGGAAGGCCTTGAGTGGGATGGCAAGGAATTCAAGTCCGTATGGAAGTCCAAGGAGTTTACCAGCGGGTATATTAACGATTACACCATCGCAGACTTCAATAACGATGGGAGGGCCGACGAGCTTGTACTAGCGGTGGTTGGAAAAACCAGCTCGTTTTTGGGCGGCAGAAAGAGCTATATCTACACCCAGAGGTTAGATCAGTAAAGTGGTCTTTCTTGATATAAGGCATAAGGCGCAAGGAATTCCTATTCTTTAGCCCTAAGCCTTGTGCTCTACGCCTTATGCCCTATAGGACGCAGTTATGGATTCAAATGGAACCACGGCCAATCGGTAGTAGAGTTCATCTCTGAAAGATTCGTGAATAATGCAGCCTAGTAGCAAGCTTCCTGCCAAAACGCCAAGTGGTGTAAAGCCCCATGCTTTGAATCTACCGACATCCATAAACACAATAATCTTCACCTTCCGATTTAACACGGAAGGTCCATAAGGAGCCGCAAAGAGGGTGCCGTTGAGGTCTCTCCAGTAAAGATCTGGCGTTTGGAACAGGCGGCACAGGGTTGCGCAAACTTGCCGGATGAGAATGACCGGCGAAAACTCTTGTAGGCCCTCTTCCACCAAATCTGGGATAAGGATTCCTCATTTACACTCCCGAAATTTAGAGGAATATAGGGACGCGCTCTGCCATCTTCTAATCCTGAACGAAGCAACATATAGGCGATATGGATTTCGGGCCGTGGAGTATTGCTTTCCCGTTTCAGCTCACGCAAAATCTCAATGGCCTGGAGTATCTGTTCCAGACTGGTTCTTCTCCGTATCTTGTCATTCTTCTGATCTGTGCCCGTCAAGGAAGCGGTCCGCATAGTCCTTGGTTTTCAGTTCGGTGATTCGTGCATCAGAAAGGTCTATCTTGAGGATGGTTGCACACCAGCCATAGAGGTTCGCCGGTTTGTCACCCACAGAATTCTCCATCCCACCATTTGGCTTACTACGCGAATAAGGCCGTTGAATTTTTGGGAAAACTCCTGGGAGATATTTTTGGCTTGACAAAATTAATGTTGCAGTTTATATTGTTAGAATTCTAATTATTAGAATCGAAACTAAGGTTGTTTTTTGGAGGAATCTTCCTTATGTCCCGAGGAAAGAAACGCCCAACAATGAAGGCTATTGGTAGAGCATTTCTTACCTGGACACGCTACCGTAAGAAAGAAATACTCCCATATGGAATAACGCTCAAACAATTCGAAGTTCTTCGGCAACTACGAAAAAGGGAGTCTCTCTATCCTGCAGAGATCGCCGATATGCTCTTCTGTGACCGACCCACAGCATCGGTTGTGATCAAGAATATGGAAAAACAGGGTTGGGTGAAACGTCAGTTGGACCGGAACGATTCCAGACATATCAACGTAACTTTGGAACCAGCCGGCAAGGCAAAGTTGAATGAGATAACTTGGGAACAGCCTAAATTTAAAGGCAAGAGGTTTGAGCCGTTCTCATGCTTCACTCGCCAAGAAAAGGAGCAGTTCACTAAACTTTTGGCCAAGCTCAATCAACACCTCGAACAGCTCAAGAAAAACGCCAACGCTTGATTGCCAGGATTAGTCGGTGGCTTCTCTTGATCAATAGAGTTAGAGTTTAGATATTTTGAATAAGGAGAGGAGAAAAAATGAAATCTATGAGATTGTCCGTTGCCCTTACTTTAGTCACCGTTATGTTTCTCTTTTGGACCCCATTGACCATGGCAAGCTCCCAGATCATACCCTTTGACTCTGATAGGTGGGAAATAAATGCCAAAAAGTTCAAACTAGAGGATCACTTAGGTCGAAAAAGTCTTTTTCTAAAAGGTGGCTTTGCCGTTGTGAAAGATTCAGAGTTCACAGATGGAATCATTGAGTTCGATATTGCCATCAAACCCGAACGAGGGTTTATGGGCGCAGTGTGGCGACTGCAGGACCCAGAAAACTATGAGAAATTTTATTTGAGACCACATCAATCAGGAAATCCGGATGCTAACCAATATACTCCGGTTTTCGATGGCTTGGCAGGCTGGCAATTGTATT
>JAFDIX010000389.1 GCA_019307805.1 Deltaproteobacteria bacterium
TCATGAAATGGACGTTCTTTCACCGGTGTTGACCTTCAGTCGCAACCCAATCAGTGTTCAGGACTCAGGATTCGTTTTTACTGACACCTGAAACCTGACACCTGAAACCATGAACAGATTTATTTGATCTATGGCAGAGCCAATAATCTCTGACTCCCGCATAGCGGGACAGGTATGGCCCATTGAAAATCCCGCCACGCGGGAGAGGACCAGGTTTTCGATTTTGAATAAATTTTTCCGATATTATCCTTGATTACCCCTGTGTCCATGGATATACCCTTCCTATGTGTTTTTTTATTGCTGGAATTCAGCCGAAGAGGATAGTCCTTGAAGACCATCCCAGGATGTGTACAAAATGCGGCCTGTACCGGGCACGCCTCAAAAGGGTGGATCACTACCTCTCCCTTTTTTTTATTCCCCTCTTCCCGGTAAAGCGTGGGACCCCATTCCTTGAGTGCCAAGCCTGCGGGATTCTTCATAACGGCTTTGGGAAGCAAGACACCGATCCCATCACGGGTCCTGAGGGGACCTGCCCTTCTTGTGGTCGCCCCCTGGAGTCCCATTACCGATTCTGCCCATTCTGCGGAACAGCGCTTCCTTCTTGACCCGGATTGGCAATTCTTCTAAACTGCGTGTAATCCCAACCAGTGCGGGCTGTGTAACTGCGTTCCTGGTGTTTATTGCCATGAAGCTGTCAACGCTCAGCTTTAAGTGTTTTTATTCTCAATCCTGGTGCGGCTATTCGATGTTTTGCGATGCATCACCGTCCGGATTTTACAGGTAAGAACAGAAAGGAGAAGCGAATGCGAAGGAAAGTGACCGTGGTAGGTGCGGGCAATGTAGGCGCCACTGCTGCCATGCGACTTGTGGAAAAGGAATTGGCGGATGTCGCCCTTATCGACATCCTGGATGGCGTCCCGGCCGGAAAAGCCCTTGATCTTATGGAAGCGGCCCCCATTGAAAAACATGATTCAAAAATTTTAGGCATAACAGCGGATTACGGACAGGCCAAAGACTCAGACATTGTCATCATCACAGCCGGTATCCCAAGAAAACCCGGCATGAGCCGGGATGACCTCCTGACCACCAATATGGGCATCATGCGTTCCGTGGTCCAGGAAATCGCAGCGGTGGCCCCCAAGGCCGTCCTTATTATCGTGAGCAATCCCCTGGACGCCATGTGTCATGTGGCTTTTGATGCAAGCGGTTTCCCGAAGAACCGTGTCCTGGGTATGGCAGGTGTCCTGGACTCTGCACGCTTTCGGGCATTCATTGCCATGGAGCTGGATGTCTCCGTTGAAAACGTCAATGCCTTTGTCCTGGGAGGACATGGAGATACCATGGTGCCTCTTCCCCGGTACAGTACCGTGGCAGGAATCCCCATAACAGAACTCATGCCCCGGGAAAGACTCGACTCCCTGGTAGATAGGACCCGGAATGGAGGTGCGGAAATCGTCGGTCTCCTCAAAACAGGAAGTGCCTACTATGCCCCGGCTTCCGCCGCCGTGGAGATGGCGGAGGCAATCCTGAAGGACAAGAAAAAAATCCTTCCCTGCGCTGTCTATCTGGAAGGGGAATACGGTATTCAAAACCTTTTTATTGGTGTTCCGGTTAAACTGGGAAAAAACGGGATGGAGGAAATCATTGAGATCACGCTTTCCGATGAGGAACAAAAGGCGCTCCTCCATTCGGCCGACGCCGTGCAGAAGCTTGTAGAGGATATGCAACGTCTGTCAGGCTAGCGAAGCTCTGCCTTCCTGTCCCGCCGGAGACGTGGAAATCCGCCAGGCGGACTAGGCAACAAAACAAAAATAAAAGATCTCTCGCAGAGCTCTCAAAGGGCACAGAGAAAAACCCAAAACTCTGTGGTCTCTGTGAGAGACCCCCCTGTTGGCCTTCCGGATTGATGGCCGGCGGCAGGTTTTCTCGAAGACCTTGAAGGAATCATGGGCAAGACTTCAAGAAAAACGGAACTAGCGGAAGAGACCCTTCTCGTCCAACTCGAAGAATTGGCACAGGCCTTGGACGTGGAGGTTCGTTACGAACCTATGAGAAGGGAAGGTCCTACTTTCCCGGGAGGCCTCTGCAGGTTGAAGGGGCAGTATGTCTTGATCATTGACTCCAAGGCCACCCCGGAGGATAAGATCCAGGCCCTTGCCAAGGCAGCAAACCGATTTGACCTCAGCCAGGTCTACCTTCGACCAGGCGTGCGGGAGTTCCTTGACAAGCAGGATGCTTCACACTAACCCCGGGGGGTTAGCCTTGAGCGGGTGCGAAGCACCCTGTCGAAATCCGCAACAATGGTATTCTCGTTGTTGCAGGTGCTTATTTGCGAATCCGAAAGATTCGAGAATAATGCAGGCTGATAATTTCTTGATCCTTCCCCCCCCGATCGACTTCGCTGGATCATGCATCCGTGTCTCTTATTGTAGTTTCCTCTGTCAGGGGGGTCATGGGTTCCGGAAGGCGCTTTGCCGCACCTGAGATATCTTTGAATATCTTGACAGGAGTGAGGAACAATCGCTTGAAGAGTCCCGCCAGACCGCCCCCCAGGGTTCTGAATGGCACGTGTTTTACCTCCGCATCGCCTAAAGGTCCTTTGACAGTAAAATAATAGGTGAGAAGCGCTTGGTCCTCGCCTGTTAGGATATAGCCGAGAATCGGGATTTTGCTGACTACCACATCTACCGTTTCAAGGGGTTGGGTGCCCAGATGAATGTCTATCGTATTTTCGGCCATATTTACCTCTCCGGACGCAACTGCGTTCAGGGAGGGACTCTTCATGATGAGATTATCCGTCTCGATCAGGCCGTCGTGTATCACTGCGTGTCCTCCCATACTCTCAAAATAGAAACCTTCCTTTGAAATATCAGGGGGTCTTTTAACAAAGATCTTTTCATAGCTCAAGAAATCGAAAACCTTCACCAACACATTTGGACTTCTCAGCACCCCCTTTTTAATCAAGACATTGAAGGTCCCATTAAGGTGGGGGAATAAATCCTCCCTCCTGTCCCCTTCCGAAAAGAGATATGCCTCCATGGTGAGGCTGCCCGTGAGGGGCCCATTTCCAATCCCAACGCTCTCAAGTAGTTCTTCCACGGGCTGTTCATTAAACTGGACATGGCTGGACATGCGAAAACCTGGATCATCTCCCCTTTTCAAATGGCCCTTTAACCGCAAAAGCCCATGCTCCAGCAGTATCTTCGAATCCCTGACATGGATCTCCCTATTCGTAATAATCAGGTCCATCTGGCTCGGCCCCAGGGTCAAGCGTCGCCATTGACCCTGCAATGCCTTCAGGTGTACTGAGAGCTCCATGGGCTTGGTTTTCCCGGCACTGGCCCCCTGTGTCTTCACCCCGGGAAGGGAGGTTTCACTCCGTGGCCAGAGATCATCCACATTGAGGAAGTCCGATTCCAGCGTAATCTCACCCCTCAGCCCATCATTGATGTCCAGGTCCCCGGTAATCTGCATGGGCGTCTTCCCAATCTTCATGCTGGAAGAGATGATGTGGAGATTTTTACCGGAAAAATCCAGGGTGAAATCACATTCCTCCACAGGAGAGGAGATCCGGGGCCAGACAAGAAAGAAGTCCTTTCCCTTCATTCGACCGTCTATGGTCCTCTCAGCATGCTCCTTCAATGAGGTCCTTATTTCCACAGACCCTTCCAAAACGCCCTTTAACCGCCTCATCCTTTTTTTGAAACGCACGCCCAGATCATTCATGGAGAGTGACGGGATGGACAGGCTCAGGGCGACCACATCCCTCCCCCTGATATTATAACTGCCCGTCACCTCCAGGGATGAGCCTTCCAGCTCCATTGTGAGCCTCTTCAGATCCACCTCCCTGTCCGGGCCAAGACCAAGCTCAAATGAGATGTGCTTTGTGTCTCCGGGGGGGTTGATGATGATATCCTCTGTCTCCAGGGCCACTCCCTGGAGGTCCATCAACCCCCTCAAGGACAGGTTGTCCTCTTCCTTTGAAAGTGAAACCGTCCATTGAACCGGCTTGTTAAAGGAAAACGGATGGTCATCGACATTCATAAAGAAAGCGAGCACCTCGTTCATATCCATTGCGCCGGATATGTTCCCCCGTCGAAAATCAATGG
>JAFDIX010000390.1 GCA_019307805.1 Deltaproteobacteria bacterium
ATAGAGAATCAGAATACAAAAGCAACTAACATCACTATCCACCTGATCAGCTACAGCCTGCGGCTTCCGCTGCCAGGTGATTGTGGGGGTTATGTCGCCTTGCATATACTGCTAATCTATCACAAACCACATAAAGGTTTGATATCAAACAGATATCCCAACCATGCATGCCTTAATAAAGACGTTCCAATCAAACTGACCCACCACAATGTCTTGTACAAGATCTGTTAACCGAAATTGCACCAAAAAGTCAAACATACTGCTAATTGGTGAATCACCGTATTTTTAAGTATTCGTATAGTAACCATGCATAAATCCCATGCCCCAAAAGTGCAGTATGCGATAAGAAGGATTCTACACTTGGAGTTGAATACTGACACCGGGTAATAGTTCATATAGATACAGCAAAGAGGGGGCACACTCGAATTATTTGGCCTCTCCTCTATTTTTTTCTTTACAGTCGTATGAGCGGTCGATAATATTATGTATACGAAAGGTCTTGAGTATGACCCAATATGAAGACTGCATCATATTTCTCTTGGCCAAAGCCTACCAGAAGGCCCACGGCAATTTCAAACAACACCTCTTACCTTACGGAATCACACCGGTCCAGCACCTGATTCTGGGAGCCCTCTGGGTGGAAGAAGGCCTGACGGCCACTGAGATCGGCAAACGGCTGGTTTTGGATAATGCCACCCTTTCGGGCATACTGGACCGCATGTCAGAAAAGGGCTGGGTCCTCAAAGCGACTGATGATGCGGATAAGCGCTTCATCCGCATCTACCTGACCGACAAGGCAAAAAAGCTGAAATCCTCGATCCTGGCCGAACGAGAGAAGTCCAACGACGAAATCCTTGGCAGCCTTAACCTCGAGGAGAAGGTTCTGCTTAAGCGTCTGCTGAAAGACATTCGAGGATAATGGCTTTTTCTCTGATTTTATAATTTGTATGCAAATCAATTGGCCGCCAAATGGAAGGGCGTATGCCTGACAGATCAGACAGAGACATTTACCGGGAGTTCATCGACTGGCTGGGAAAGGCCTGGTGGGGTCTTCCCGACTCCGAATACCTGATGCGGACAGTTCAGTCCTTTTACAATACTGAGGAGGCGGCACTTCTGACCGGCATCCCCTTTTCGGGTCGAAACCTTGAGGAACTGGCCGAAATAAAGGGCATGGTCCCGGAGGAGTTGGCCCCCAGACTGGATGCCTTGGCGCGCAGAGGCGCGGTCTGGCGGAGTCAAAAGGGCGAATCCATCCGCTACAGCTTGAATGATTCCTTTTTCGTCTTTATGCGTGGCCCGTACTGGGCAGAACAACCGGAGGATGACGCCACAAAATCGACTGCCAAAGCGTTAAACAAGTACTTTTATGACGGTTTCATGGACCAGTTTAAAGAGGCCCATACCAAGGGGCTTAGAACCATCCCCATAGACAAGACCATTGAAGACCCCCGCAGGATTCTTCCATACGAAGACGTGGTCAAGTTTGTGGATTCCCAGGATTACTGCACGGTCTCCTATTGCCCATGCCGCCAGCGAAAACTTCTCGATCCCGACTCGGAGGTCTGCGATCACCCGATGGAGGTCTGCCTCCACTTCGGCCAGCTCGGTCACTATATCGTTGAAAACGGCCTGGGCCGAGAGATCACCCGGGATGAGACTAGGGAAATCCTCAAGCAGGCGGCTGAATCAGGCCTGGTCCATGCCATCTCCAATTGGCAAGAAGGGGCGGACACCATCTGCAACTGCTGCACTTGCTGCTGTCTCTTTTTCGAGGCGTATCATGTTTTGAAACACCACAAGAGCCATGATATATCCAACTACCGGGTGCGCACAACCCCGAAAACCTGCAAGACCTGCGGTCTGTGCGTGGAGCGCTGCCCCATGGTGGCGCTCAGGCTGGAGGATTCCCCAGAGGCAAGCAACAAGAAGGGAAAGGTTGCTGTACTGGACCCTGACAAATGCATCGGCTGCGGCGTATGCGTATACAAGTGCGCCACCCAATCCCTTATCCTGGAACGTAAGGAAGAAACTTACGATCCGCCTAAGGATGTGAGGGAGTGGATGGAGCGTTGGTATGCGGATAAAAAAGCTACAGTTGCGAAAAAATAGAATTGGAGGAAAGGAGATTATGAAGGAAAAAACTCTATGAGGGCTTGGCTAAACACTTCAACATGGAGATCATGGGGGTTCGTACATCCCCCGCACGAGAATACCGAAATTTTGAACACAAGATATAGGAATGCTTGAAAAAGGAGGTTATTAAATGTCAGAGCTATTGAAAATTTTAGGAAGCAGGTACCCTGTCATTCAGGGGCCCATCGGCGAATTAAATGACCCTAAAATGGTGGCCGCTGTATGCGAGGCCGGTGGTTTTGGTATGCTGGCCTTAGGGTTCACCAGAGAACTCGGGGCCATCAAAGAAATGATCACTGAAGTCCGCGAACTAACGGATAAGCCATTTGGGGCCAATTTGATGATTGCAATGAACCCTGCCAATGAGAAAATCCTTGAGATTTTAGCCGAGGCGGGGGTGAAGACCGTCACCACTTCGGCCGGTTCCCCAAAAAAGATCTATCCCAAAATTCATGAGCTGGGAATGAAAGGCCTGCACGTTGCCTTGGATTTCTCCTTTGCCCTGAAGGCGGCCGAGGCAGGAGCGGACGGCTTGGTTGTTTCCGGGTGTGAGTCGGGTGGCCTTCGGACCCTAAATCCTGAATCGTCCAACATGGTCCTCATTCCGTTGGTGTGCGACCATGTGAAGGTTCCCGTTGCGGCGGCCGGGGCCGTGGCTGATTCGCGCGGCTATCGAGCCGCCCTGGCCCTGGGCGCCCAGGGGGTCCAGATCGGAACCCGTTTTCTGTCCGCAGCGGAAAGCCCGGCCTCTCAGGCCTGGAAGGAAGCGATTTTAAACTGCCCTGATGGAGGGACCACCCTGCTCCCTTTGGGCGGCATGAACGTGAGGATCATCATCAATCCCCGCCTGGCAGAAAAGATGAACGATCCCGACATCGATCTTTCCCAGGAGTATAATATGATGAATATGGGTAAGGCCTGGCGATCCGGGGATTTTGATCTCTTTCCAGCCGGAGGTGGTCAGGTCAGCGCCTCAATTACGGAGATAAAATCAGTCAAGGACATTATCGAGGAGATGGTGTCCTGAAAAAATGTGATTCCCCTCAAACGATAAAGAGGTTTTAGTCATGGACTGGAAAAAAACAACCTGTATCTTATGCGCAAATCTCTGCGGCCTTGAAGTCCGGGTCGAGAACAATCGTATAGTTAAAGTTCGTGGGGATAAGGATAATCCTCGCAGCGAGGGCTATGCTTGCCGGAAAGGATTAAATATCATATATCATCAGCATCATGCCGACCGGCTTATGCATCCGCTTAAAAAAATCGGAGACACTTTTGAGAGAATATCCTGGGAGCAGGCCATAGCCGAAATAGCTGAAAAACTCTCCGCCCTAATAAACGAACACGGACCGCGTTCTTTTGCCCTGATGGGGGGCGGTTCAATCGGCTGCGCATTGCAGGGTATCTTTGCTATTAATGTGCTTCGAGGCCTGGGCTCGCAGTACTTTTATAACGCCTTAGCTCAAGAGCTGACCGGCAGGTATTGGGCGGATGGGAAAACCTATGGCAACCAGTCCCTTCATGCCATGCCTCACTTGGATAAAACTGATATGCTGCTTGTTTTTGGGTGGAACCCGATGATGAGCCATCACACACCTCAAGCGCGCCGTGTGCTTGCAAAATTTGGCAAGGACCCTCATAGACTACTTGTGGTCGTCGACCCGCGTGTCTCTGAAACGGCCAAAATCGCTGATATTCATCTGCCCATCAAACCGGGTACGGATGCACTTTTGTATCGGGCCATGATTTCCATCATTTTAAATGAAGGGTGGCACGACCAGGAATACATAGAAAAACACGTAAGCGGGTTTGAAACTATCGGTTCTTTTTTTACGGATTTTGATGCAAAAGCAGCCATAGAGGTTTGTGAACTGGATCATAATAAGGTGAAAGAGGTCTGCCATCTGTTTGCGACACGAAAGTCCTGCCATCACAGCGACCTTGGTGTTCTCATGAACCGGCACAGCACGCTCATCTCTTATCTTGAAACCGTTCTTAGGGCTGTCTGTGGACGAATCGGGGTTGAAGGCGGAAATATCTTTCCAGTTAGCTTGCGTGGTGGAGTACGTAAGCGAAATGCAGCCACTGATGAACGAGAATCCCGGTACTGGCGCAGCGTTGTTACGGATTATCCGGGCATAACCAG
>JAFDIX010000391.1 GCA_019307805.1 Deltaproteobacteria bacterium
TTTCTCCACCATCTGATGCACGAAATCAGGGGCCGTGAACATCTCCCGCCTTTCATCATCAGGGGCGCCTTCATACACATTATTGGCCACATGCAACATGGTATCCAGCCCCACCAGGTCCGCTGTTCTGAAGGAAGCACTCTTGGGATTGCCCACCACAGGTCCTGTCAGTTTGTCTACGGACTCAAAAGTCAGACCCAGATCCATCATGGTCCGGATCACACTAAACATGTTGAAGATCCCAATGCGATTGGCCACGAAATTAGGTGTATCCTTGCCGTATACAATCCCCTTACCCAGCACCTTTTCACAAACTTCAGCCAGTAGTTCCACCACTTCAGGAAGTGTGTCCGGCCCCCGTACAATCTCCAGCAACTTCATATACCGTGGAGGATTGAAGAAATGGGTAATAGCAAAATGTTTTCGGAAGTCTTCTGACCTGCCCTCACACATGGCCTCAGCCGGTATTCCGGAGGTATTGGAGGTGATGATGGTGCCGGGTTTCATGACCGACTCGATCTTTTCAAAAACCAGCTTCTTGATATCGAGCCTCTCCACCACCACTTCAATGATCCAGTCCACCTCGCCCAGTTGTCCCAGGTGGTCTTCCAAATTGCACGTCGTGATAGATTTTGCGTTTTCCGGAATATAAAAGGATGCCGGTTTCGACTTTTGGGCCGTCACCAAACCGGCAAGGGCCAGTTTGTTCCTGAATGCCTCGCTCTCCTCAGTAAGGCCCATTTTTCGATCCCGCTCACTCAGTTCAGGGGGAACGATGTCCAGAAGCACGGCTTGAATGCCCACGTTTGCCAAATGGGCTGCGATGGTTGCCCCCATGACACCGGCGCCAATGACCCCGACCTTCTCTATCCTCTTCTCCATAGGAAGACCTCCTTGAGATTGTCACATGCGATTCGAACTGATTCTTCCTTCACGTAAATCCTAGCACATTGATATTATTTGGTATTTCCAACGAAAATGAATGAATTGCCATTCATTTATCGCAACACTAACACCCTTCCAGGGATAAGTCAAAGCTTTTTTACACAAAAAAACGACCTCAAAGCAAAACGAAATCTGCGCTAAAAAGAGTAAAGAAACCACCGACAGACCCGGTGGCTTTGATGTGGGTACCAGCCCAACGGTCTGCGCCCCCATAGTGGGCGATCCAGAAATCGACACGCGTTGTACGATCAAAGCCTTGGCCCTTAATGAAATCCCCCCAACCCCCCTTTCAAGAAAGGGGGGCGTTACATGACTCCATGTCGCGGACAAATAGCCCATCTTCCCCCTTTGTAAAGGGGGATCGAGGGGGATTCTAATAAAGATTTCTCCTGGAGGAGAAATCTTTATGCCAAGGCCCCACCGTCCACGCTGATCACCTGACCTGTAATATAATCGGCCAGATCAGAGGAGAGGTACAATACCGCACCCACCACGTCCGCTTTTTCAGCAATGCGTCCCATGGGGATGGTTCCGGTCAGTTCCTTCAGTGTACTTTCATCGCCCCAGAAGGGCTTGCTAAACCTTGTTTTCACCATGCCGGGGGCCACCGCGTTGACATTGATATGATCCGAGGCCAGTTCAACGGCCAGAACCCTGGTCAACATTTCCACTCCTGCCTTGGCCACGCCGTACACCCCCATGCCCATGGCTGCCTTTCTGGCTGCAACGGTCGTGATATTGACGATTTTCCCGCCATTGCCCTTTCGCATCAGTTTAACGGCATGGGAGGATACCAGAAAAGTTCCCTTGAGATTGGTCTCTATAATTTTGTCCCACAGCCCTTCCTCTACGTCGGCGACGGCAGGTGTCATGATGTTCATCCCCACATTATTGATGAGGATATCCAGTCTTCCATATTCTTCTCCGAGAAATTGAAAAAGGGCCCCCACCTGTTCTGATTTTGCTATGTGCGTGGCCCGTGCAATAACCTCATGGCCCTTGTTCTTGAATTCCCGGGTCACCTCATCAAGCCCTTCCTGCTTTCTGCTGCAGATGATTACCTTGGCTCCCAGCTCTGCCATGGCCAGTGCGATGTCCTTGCCTATACCGCGGCTCCCTCCGGTGACCAGCACCACCTTCCCGGTCATGTCAAAATTCCATTCTCCCATCGTGACCTCCTTTTTCTCTAAGCCCGGAATAATTAATTCTTCGAATTTCCATCCTCTGTAACAAGTTACTGAGGAAAACCGACGTGCTTTCAGCGCTCAGTCCCGCTGAAAGCGGGATCAGCAAAAACAAAAATAACCATCGATTCAGCAGAATGCTGAAGGCTGTACGCTGTACACTCCATCCAGAAATCCCTTTTTCTGGATGGACCCCTATTTAGTAACCGAAAATACCTTCCCTGAGCAAGCAAAAGGATTGCCTTTTGGAGCAATTGGGAATAATAGACTGGAACCGATGAAATTTCTGATCTACCGGAGGTGGCGTCATGCATTTTGTGATTATCGGTGGAGATGCGGCAGGGATGAGTGCTGCAAGCCGTTCGAAAAGGAACCAGCCAGAGTTGGAGGTAACGGTCCTGGAAAAGACCATGGACGTCTCCTACAGTGCATGCGGTATGCCCTACAACATCGCAGACCCTGCCCGTCCCATAGATGACCTGGTGGTTCGGGAGGCACAGGTCTTTCGAGACAAACAGGGAATCGACCTCAGAACCGGTCACACCGTGGATACCCTTGATACCAAGGCCAAGACCGTAAGCGGCAAAACAGCAGAAGGTGAGGACTTCAAGGTCCCCTACGACAAGCTCCTGATCGCCACGGGGGCCACGCCCATAATCCCTGGATTACCTGGTTTCGATCTGCCGGGGGTGATGGGTTTGAAAAGCCTCGAGGATGGCAGAAGGATTAAACATTTCATTGGAGAGCGAAATGTCAAACGGATAGCTATCATCGGTATGGGCTATATCGCCCTCGAGATGTGCGAAGCCCTGAGGGCCAGAGAGCTCAAGGTGGATATGGTCAAGCCACGCCCGGTATTCCTGCCATGGCTGAATGAAAAACTGGCCCATATGGTCAGGGAAGAGGTCCGGGCCAAAGGGGTGGGAGTCCATCCGGGTCATGAAATCAAAGAAATCCGGAAAGAGAATGGCCTTCTCAAAGTGCTCTGCGACGACCTTGAACTGGACTGTGAACTGGTCCTTGTTGCCATCGGCGTAAAACCCGTGAGCAATATCGCGGATAGGGCCGGTCTTCAATTGGGGCCGGGCAAAGCCATTTCCGTGGACCGGACCCTGTGCACCTCCGATGAGAACATCTATGCTGCGGGGGATTGTGCGGACGCCGTTCACATCGTCACCGGTGAGAAGGTGTGGATTCCCCTTGCCTTGAGGGCAAATCGCGCCGGATGGGCTGTGGCAGACAATGTGACCGGGAGACATGTGGAACTGGAGGGTGTCGCAGGAACCGCTGTTTTCAAAGTATTCGATCTCCAGGTCGCAGCAACCGGGCTGAGTGTCCTTCAGGCGGAAAGGGCCGGGTTTGAACCCGTTGAGGTGATGATCAAGAGCAGAACCCGTGCCCATGCCCACCCGGGATCCACCATGATGGGGGTTACCATGGTGGGAGATAAAAAGTCGGGTCGGCTCCTCGGGGTGCAGATGGTGGGACATGAAGGGGTGGCCCATCGCGTGAATGCACCCGCCGTTGCCCTGCAGGCCCGAATGACGGTAGATGCCTTTGCCCAATCCGATCTGGCCTATGCACCACCCTTCGGACCGGTATGGGACCCCATGCTGACCGCCGCAAACCAGTTGCTGAAAAAAATGGTGTGATGCCCCACCCTGAAGAAACAACCATATGGCCCGGTCATGACTACGGGGAAACCCCCGCAATGGAGATGGGAGAAAATATCTATATCACAGATCTTATTCTGGATGGGGAATGGCGCCCGCTTTGCTTTTTCAAGATAAAGTGTGATATATACTAGGGGTTCAAAAGAAATACTGGTACTTCATCGAAGTGGAGATGGGAATGACTAAAGAAAAGCTTGTAGAAAAGATAACGGAACTCCTGAAAACAGATATGGATCTGCCTTTTCTGTTGGAATTGAAAAAAGAAGAAATTGAGACCCTTGTTGCCTGTATCAGGGATAGGATGTCAGGGATAGGATGGACAACCCGGGAGAGTAAACCGAATCAACCCACTGTACCAGGAAAGAGCCATGTCCCACATATATACCATAGGCGGTGGTAAAGGCGGTGTTGGCAAAAGCTTCATAACCGCCAATCTTGGTGTAATGTGCGCAAAACTGGGCTACAGGGTCCTGTTGGTCGATCTGGACCTGGGAGGGTCAAATCTTCACACCTTTCTGGCGCTCAAAAACCCTCAAGTAGGTCTTCATGATTTTCTAAGCAAGCGGTGCCGCAGTCTTGGTGACACGGCCTCTCCCACTGGCATCCCGAACCTTTCCATTATCTGCTCAACACATTGTTCCCTGGAAGTACCGAATCTCTTTCATGCACAAAAGCTCAAAATCATCAGGGCCATCAAAGAACTCCCCTACGATTATATCCTTCTGGATCTTGGCGCTGGAACCAATTTCAACACCCTGGATTTCTTCCTCTCATCGGACGAAGGCATGTTTGTTTTTACACCGGAACCCACATCCGTGGAAAACACCCTGCGCTTTATTAAAGCGCTTTACTACAGGAGACTGAAACAGATTCTGAAACAGAGGGCATTCAAAGAGATTGTCGGCGAGTTTATGGACCAATCCGGCGGTTCCAGCATAAAAGTATCTGAGTTGATGGAATTTATAATGACAAACAACCGAACCAGGGGTGAGCTGTTGCAGGCCCGGTTGCGGGATTTCGATTTCAAAATGGTGTTGAACCAGTACCGCAAACAGGTTGATCCCGCCCTGGGTCAGAAAATAGAAAAAGTATGTAACAAACATTTCTATTCCAAGTTTCAATTCCTGGGAAATGTCAGTTATGATGAAAGAGTGCACGATGCCATCTTTTCAAGGAAGATATACATCACAAAATATCCCTACACCCACACCGCCACGGACATTCAAAATATTGCCAAAAAACTGACCAAAAGCCCATCACGTGCAATTCCCGCTGCAACGCAACAAGCATGAAAAAATTCCAGGGTCTTAATTATTACGAGGTGCTTGAAGTCCCACCCAATGCATCGGACTTTGAGATAAGGCAGGCCTATAAAGAGGCAATAGCCATTTATGATGAGGACGCCTTGGCCTCCTATTCTCTCTTTGAAGAAGGCGAAAGGGAAGAGGTTCTCGAAAAGATCGAGGAGGCCTTTGACATATTGATAGACAAACATGCCAGGGCGGCCTATGACAAGATGCTCCTGGACTCGGGAAAGATCGATCCCTCTCTCCTCAAACAACAGGACAAAAACAAACCGATTCCCCTGTTTCAATCCAGAGACTCCTTTGGTGAGGATGCCTTCTCCAGGAGGGTAAAAGAGAAAACTCGGGATAAGGATCTCAGCGGAGTCACAGGCCAAATCCTTGCAAAAGAGCAGATCTCCGGAAAAGATTTAAAAAAACTGCGCGAGTTTTTGGGGATTACACTCGATGAAATCTTTGAAGTCACCCGGATTGGAGTCACTACCCTGAAGGCCATAGAAGAAAATGACTTTGAAAGCCTGCCCTCGAGCGTCTATTTAAAAAATTTCCTCAAAACCTATGCCGAATTCCTCAAAATTGATCCCACCCGGGTAATCGATGGCTACATGATAAATATCCCTCCAGAAAATAATTAAGGGGCTATTGCATTTTGTGTTGGAAAGACATAGGTTTAAATGCAATTGAATGGGGGAAGAAACACCCGTGGGGCCCGTTGGTCCTCGGGCATCTGGTAACACAATGAGAAGGAGGTAAATTATGGGAAGAAATTTCAAGTTCGCACTGATTTTTGTGGTAGCCGGCGCCCTGCTCTTTGGTTGCGCTGCGGCTCCCCCGCCGCTCACCCCGTTTTCCGCGGTTGATCTCAATGCCAGGATGAAGGCCGG